>NZ_JBSXNI010000038.1:0-123907 GCF_056857555.1 Acinetobacter sp. L-24
TAGTCTTTCGCTTCGCCACCGAATTTCTTCGCACATACAGTTGCAATTGCAGCTGTTAAAGTTGTTTTACCATGGTCAACGTGACCAATTGTGCCCACGTTAACGTGTGGCTTATTACGTTCAAACTTAGCCTTAGCCATGTTAATCTTCCTCGTTTACGTCGAACACAATTCTGAGTAAAACCCAGCTCCGACATATCGTTTAAAAAAACCGAACACCAAATACTTGAAAAGCAGACTAAATAGCCTGCTTTTGGAATTTCTTTGCAACAGAGTTGCTAAACTGTAATCTGGAGCTCTTATCGAGATTTGAACTCGAGACCTCTCCCTTACCAAGGGAGTGCTCTACCACTGAGCTATAAGAGCAAATATTAGTACTTCAATGGAGCGGGAGACGAGGGTCGAACTCGCGACATGTAGCTTGGAAGGCTACCGCTCTACCAACTGAGCTACTCCCGCACGATGTTGGTACAAACCACTTATTGAAGTCTTAAAATTGGTGGTGAGGGAAGGATTCGAACCTTCGAAACTTTCGTAGCGGAGTTACAGTCCGCCCCCTTTGACCGCTCGGGAACCTCACCATTTTTTACACTTACATCAGTGCTGTTCATTACTTCACACTACCAAACCTCTAAGATGGTGCCGGCACACGGATTCGAACTGTGGACCTACTGATTACAAGTCAGTTGCTCTACCAACTGAGCTATGCCGGCGTTTCTTAGTGTTTCGTACGTTTCGTATCGGAACGGTGTGCAGTTTAGCAAAACTCAGAATCCTTGCAAGTGTTTTTTTCAAAAAAAACCTCAAAAACTCATAAAATCAAACCATTTGATGATAATTCAACCGCTTTGATCACTGCGCGAGCTTTTATTTGGGTTTCATTCCACTCAGATTCAGGATTTGAGTCGGCAACTAACCCTGCTCCAGCCTGAACATAGACCTTATTTTCGCGAATGACACAGGTACGAATCGCAATCGACATGTCCATTTCGCCATGCCAGCCTAAATAACCAACAGCGCCACCGAAAATTCCACGTTTTACCGGCTCAACTTCATCAATAATTTCCATGGCACGGATTTTTGGCGCGCCTGAAAGTGTGCCTGCGGGGAAAGTTGCCTTAAAAACGTCAAGAGCATCGACATCATCACGTACTTCACCCTGCACATTGGAGACAATATGCATCACATGTGAATAACGTTCGATCACCATTTGATCAGTTACCTGCACTTTGCCAATTTTTGCAATGCGTCCCACATCATTACGTCCCAGATCAATCAGCATGACATGTTCAGCAATTTCTTTTTCGTCAGAGAGTAAGTCCTGCTCAAGCGCCAGATCCTCTTCTTTGGTTTTACCGCGTGGGCGTGTTCCCGCAAGCGGTCGTACGGTAGCAATACCATTTTCCAGACGGGACAGAATTTCAGGAGAAGAGCCGACAATATGGAATGGCGTATTGTTTTCCAAGGTCTGCCCTTGCACAAGAAACAAATACGGCGATGGATTGAGATGACGCAGCGCACGATACACCTGTAGCGGGTCTCCATCGAAGTCAGACACCATCCGGTGCCCGGGTACGACCTGCATTACATCGCCAGCACGAATATACTCTTTGACTTTTTCTACCGAGGCAATGAAGTTGTCATGTCCGGTGAGGGACTCGAAATGTGGCGGCGTATGTTTTTCAGCTTTAAGACTGATGGGCGTGGCCAGAATATTTTCTAATTCATTTAATTGTTCATGTGCTTTTTCATAAGAACCCGGAGCAGTGGCATCGGCATGTACAATCAAGAACAAGGTATCTTTTAAATTATCAAACACAATGACAGTTTTAGACAGCATCATCCAGATATCGGGTAATCCAACCGGATCCGCTTCAGGCACATTTTTTAATTTCGGTTCAATATAACGCACAGCGTCATAACCAAAGTAGCCCACCAACCCGCCTGTAAAACTCGGCAAGTCCGGCAATTCTGCTTGAGTTGGCACCTTAAATTGCGCCTGAAAGTCTCGAATATATTGAAATGGGTCAGCACAGTGCTGCTTTTCAATTGAACCATCTGCATGCTGTACCGTCAGTTCGCCCGCATTGCAGGAAAATACGGTAGATTCACCTAATCCGATAATCGAATAACGTGCCCAGTTCTCACCACCTTCTACAGACTCGAATAAATAAGCCTGTTGATGCTGTTTAAGCCGAGCAAAAATAGAAAGTGGTGTATCGGTATCTGCCAGGCGCTGACGGTAAACAGGAATGAGGTTATAGCCTTGCGCAGCAAGTTGCTGGAATTGTGCTTGAGTGGTCATGCGGTTTTTCTCTTTAAATTAGGGTTACTCAGTATGTAAATAAAATTGAACTGAGCGACGCCATCGAAAAACCTTACAACTATTCATTTTCTTTCCTTAGTACGCGTATTAGGCAAGTAATTCTCTAAGATCATCCACAATCTGCTGTGGCTGACAATCTGCAATATTTTCACCATGATTATAGCCATAGCTGACTACAACACAATCAATCCCGGCGCGGCGTGCGGCTTCAACATCATTGGAAGAGTCTCCAATCAACAAGACCTGTTCTTTGCTCACCTTATAATGTTCGACACAGTGCAGCAACTGGCGCGGATGTGGTTTACGCTCAGTAAAACGGTCGCCACCAATGGTATCGGCAAAATAATGAGCCATATCCAAGGTATCTAAAATACTGCGGGCAGGAAGTTCAGGCTTATTGGTCACACAAATCAGGGTTTTACCTTGAGCTTTGGCCCAGTCCAGAAATTTCAGGATTCCCGGAAAAGGAACGGTATCAACACAGGGATCGACATTATAAATATCCAGAAAAGTGTTTAAGAGCTCTTGATGCTGTACCGGTGTGACTTCACCGACCAGATGCTGGAGTACACTTTCACAGAATATCGACGTGCCCTTACCTACCCAGGTCCGTACCTGCTCTTCAGTCACCAGAGGCAATTGCAGCACATTCAAGCTCATATTCATGGCGCGATACAGATCATGTGCTGAATCCACCAAGGTACCATCCAAATCGAATAAGATCAGTTCGCGCTTTTCTAATTGTGCAATAGACATCCCGACCCTCTTTTATAATATTCGCAGCCACAAAAAAGGCATGCGCGGTGCATGCCTTGATTGTAACCAATCATCGGCTTATTTGAACAATAACCAAGCCATAATTGCTAAAATAATCAGCACAATCACTGAAATCAAACCAACAGATACATTTTTCTGGGTTTCTTTTTTATGTTCTACACGTGATACAGGCTGCTCAACCGGAATTGGGGTAGGCTCTGGTTTCACCGCACTAATGTCTACGCCTTCCGGAATAGGCGCCGGTTTTGGAATACCAACATTGGTTGGCATGCCATCACGGGTTAATTGTACCGTAGCATCACGATGTTTCAGTTCCGGCATTCCCTGATCATTCATTTGCTGTGCAGGTGTAGGCTCAGCGACTTCGACCTGTTCCACGACTTTTTCTGCCGTTGCTTCAATTTCTGCTGGAACCTCTACTGCAGCCGCAGGCGCCATTACTGAAAATTTCAAGCTGGCAAACTGAACAATGTCATCCTGCTTTAATAAGGTTTCTTGCGCAATCTGCACATCATTGACGAAAGTGCCATTCGATGAACCCAAATCCTGCACCCAGAGCGCATCATCTTTCAGTAAAAATGCCGCATGTTTACGGGAGATTTCCGCAGCCTGTAACACGATATCCGCAGCCTGATGACGCCCTACCAGCATGTCACGGTCAATGCTAATTTCCTGTCCTGTTAAGTCGCCTGTAATCGCGTGTATTTTCCAAGTCATGAAAGTTACTTCTCTGTTCTCTTTGACATTATCATAACATGCTGTCTGCAAATACGAATGGCTTAGCTTTTGGGTCTAAGTGTGGTTGTTGTAACGGTATTTTTACTTTTTTCTACCTGTTGGACGGGTTCTACCACTTGTCGCTGAATCACTGGTTCTATCGCGACCGGCGTGGCGACTACATTAACTGGTTGTGCCTGAACCGGTGCGGTCGGCACAGTTTGATAGGTCGAGTTTTGCAAGGGCGTTCTGGATACCGGAATTCGCTGTTGATACACATCTTCAACACTTTCTGGCAATTTGGCAAAGTTCCCGTCTGAATCGAGTGCGAGTTGCAGACTATATAACTGACTATAACGTTGCTGGGTCAGTTTACGCACTGCATTTTTATCCCCCACAATGGTTGGATGGATAAAGATCAATAAGTTACGCTTCTGATTGGATTTACCTTCAGAACGGAATAAACGTCCTAAGCCTGGAATTGCACCCAGACCCGGCACCGCTTGGCGTCCATAACTGGTGTTATCCGAAATCAGACCACCAAGCACAATGGTTTGTCCATGTTCGGCCAGAATTGAGGTTTTAATTGCACGTTTGCTCGTCACCAGATCCTGCGCCTGCCCTTTACTGGCTTTGACATCAGAAACTTCCTGTTCCACTTCCAGGCGTACCGTACCATCTTCGCCAATATGTGGAACCACCTTTAAAGTGACCCCGACATCCTTACGTTCAATGGTGGTATAGGGATTAGCAACTCCAGCAGCGCCTGTAGACACTGAGCCTGTGACAAAGGGTACGTTTTCACCCACCACAATATAGGCTTCTTCATTGTCCATGGTCACAATCGACGGCGTAGACAACAGGTTGGATTTAGTGGTTTCTTTGAGTGCCTGAATCATCGCACCATACAGACGTCGGGAACCATCACTCCCTTCACGATAATCACCGAGTACCAGTGAGCTACCTGCGCCCACGGCACTTGCAGCACCTGCACCACCACCGGTGAGATAACCGGCCGCAATATTTTTCAGGCTAGTCCCAAAATTATCGAAGTTCACCAGCCCAATACCACTGCTGATATCACCCAAGGCCCATTGCACACCGAGTTGATCCGCATCGGTTCCTTCAACTTCAATAATCGCGGCTTCAATCAGCACCTGTTGACGACGGATATCTAGCTGGTCAATTGCCGATTCAATTTCCCGCATCAGTTGTGGATCTGCTTTCACCACCAGAGAATTTTGTGTGGTATCGGCAATAATACTGACGCCATTGCTATTAAAGCTGGTAATTCCGCCCTGCTCATTATTCATGCCGCTATTCAGCTGAATGCCTGAAGAGGTGTTGCTACTTGAACCTGTGCTGGTATTATTGTTATTTAAATTGCTACTAGAACTGAGCGAAGACGAGTTCGAGGATGTACTACTCGAATTTGAATTACTGTTCACCGCCTGCCCGCTTACCAAACCCTGCAAGATTTCCGCAAGATTTTTAGCGCTGGCATATTTCAGACGAAAAACTTTTAATCCACCCAAACGATCCGCAGCCGGTACATCCAAGGTTTCGATTACTTGACGCACCCGTTTGCGCGTCGTGGGATCACCTTTGATGATAATCCGGTTGGTACGGGTATCTGCAATCACCCGCACCCGTGAACCGCGGACATCTTTAGCTCCACCGGTGGCAGTCATGGACTCGATCAGTCCAATCATTTCTTCGGCTTGACTCGATTGTAAGCTGACCGCTTCAATATCATTCTGACCGGTGCCATCCAGGTTGCGAATAATGGTTTCCAACTGGTAAATATTGCTGGCGCGATCCGACACAATCAGTGCATTTGTCCCCGGCACTGCCGCCAAATGGGCAAACTGCGGCATCAAGGGACGTAATGCAGGAATCAGGTCATTCGGATTGGTATTTTCCAGCCACAACACCCGTGTCACAATCTGGTCACCACTGGCGCGGCTTCTGGCATCATAGGGAATGCCTGAGCTTTTGACATTGCTGTCCGGAACCAGCTTGATGGTATTACCCGAAGGAATTGCCACCACACCGTTGACATTCAGTACGCCTAAAAACAGGTCATAGACTTCATTTTTATTCAGGGCTCTATTGGAAATGACTGTTACGTTGCCACGTACCCGCGGATCGACTGCAAAGTTTTTGCCGGTAATATCGGCCACTTCATTAATGAATGCAGTTAAGTCAGCATCTCGAAGGTTAATTTTCCAGGTTTGTGCATAACTCGCCGTACTGACCATGGCCATTAACGGTGCGGCCACACAGAATGCCCATGCTGATCGATTATTATTAAATAAAGCCATAAACTTTCGTGTTTCCTAACCCTATGCGTGATGACACATCACTTCAAATCTTGTTGTATGGTCATCACCTGATCACCACGTTTTATTTCGAGTTTGACCTGACCTTCACGTCGGGCCTGTTCCAGTAATTGTGCTTCGGTCTGTCCTTGGCTCAGCGTCTGACCATTTAAAGACAAGATCCGGTCGCCTGGTCTTAAACCCAGGCGATTACGCAATGCAGCCGGTGTGCGTGAAGTTACTTCATAACTACCATCTGCTGCACTGACCCCCATATTTTGTAAATACTGGTCCTTGTTTTCCTGCATCTGCTGGATGGCTCGACCAATTTCATTCTGTGGCGAAGGCTGCTCAGGCATACTACTAGAAGGCATAGCAGGCATTGAACTTGAAGATGCTGATGTTTCCGGCACAATCGGCTGATTCAAACCATTTTCCAGACCTTTGAATAAGACTTCCTGAGTAGCACCTGTGGATCGACGCAGAATAACCCGATCCCAATACACCTCAGCCAACTCAAAACCGCTATTGGCCAGCATTTCCCCGACACGGTAACGATCGACCTGATCATTAATTTTCAGTACCGCAGAAGAGTTATAACTTGGACTGGCAACCACCACCCCTTGTAAAATGATATTGGCCGTTTCAACAGCACCCGCAGACTGCCCAACTTCCTGAAACAGTGAAAATGCACCGATATTCGGAATTTGTGCCTGTTGTGAACCCAGTTCAACCCGATCCAGCTGCATGGCTTGTGGTGGAGCTATCAGCAACCAGAACAAAGCCGCCAGCTTCCAGCATAGATACAGGATGAGCAGTAACAAAACCACAGGTGCAGCACGATTGATCTGTTTCAGTTCAATATTTTTTAAATCATTCAGAGAAACTGCCATCAGTTCAAGCCTCCCATTAAGGGTTGGCGGGTACTGATCACATAGGTATCCAATCCGGCTTTACCTTCATAGGAAGGCGCATTCATTAAAAAGCGCTGGGTGAGCTGGATATCCAGCATCAGATTCGGATCAAGCTTGATATTCAGCATGCGTTGATCGCGACTATCCCGAACATCAATTAACAGCTGTCCGCTTTCATCTGCGAGTTGTCCAGTCATGGCGGGTACATTCATGCGTTCCTGACGCTGAGCAAAGGTATAAATCAGCTCACCACCCGCCCATTGCATTTGCCCAGCCACCTGACTGAAACCCTGATCTTTTTTATATTTAAAATCCAGATCTTTAAACTGAATCGCAGTACTCGGCCATTGCCAGTCTGCAACTTTTTTTAAGGTTTCAGGCGCGACCTGCCCTTCAAGATTTTTGACAATCAAAGACTTATTCAGACCATAAGCCATGATCCCGGAAAGCTGGGTATTGCCGCTATGCAAATCCACATGTGCCCCAACCCGCAGCAACAGCAAATCCAGAGGCCGTACTTTCCAGTTCAGACTGCCCCGAAGATTGCCTTTTTTCCAGTCCGCACTTCCCTGCCAGATATTTCCGTTTACATTATGCAAAGTCTGGTTATTTTTATAAAATTTTGAAATTAACCAGGCCGCTGGCACTTGTAATACGACAAAAATAAAAAATGCAACAAGAGTAAGGATCAACCATCTTAAAGTTTTCGGTTTACTGCTCATCCCCACCACGACCAATCGCTCAAGTCCAAATCCCCATTTATAATTTTTCCCTTATACTCACACATTATGCACACTTTTCTGCCAACGCCAATTCATAGATATAAAAAAACCAAGCAGGTATGCTTGGTTTAATCATCTTAGACTGTCTGTATGACAGCCTAATGACCAGATCAAATGGAGGCCTAGATCAGAAAATCGTCCAGCTTTGCGCCTTTTTCCAATTCTGCCACTAACCAGCGCGGTTGTTTACCACGGCCAGTCCAGGTATCGTCCGGATTGCTTTTGCTACGGTAACGCGGCTCAACCGACTTACGTGATGATTTCTTACGCTTAGACGCACCAAATTCAAGTAACTGTTCAACTGTCATACCCACTTTCTCGGCAACTGCCAAGATTTGCTGATAAGCGCCTTCAATTTCTTGATCTTTTTTTGAAGCAATCAGTGACTCTGCTTCTGCTTGTAAACGTTTTAACTCTTCTACTGATAAATGCGTAATATCTGGCATAATGCTCTCCGAAAAATAATATTATTCGTTTTGTTAAATAATAGCCCCATCATATTTATATTAAATAAAACATTCAATATAAAACCTTAAAGCAATAACAATAAAGTTTAAAAAAAATTACAAAATAAAATGCTTCATTCATTTTTAAATTTCATGTTGAACGCTTAATTCAAGTGCTTTGATTTTTTCTCGAATATGTTCCGGAATTTCTGTTTTCTGCATGGTCTTTTTATCGACACAGACAATCACTGCTTCTGAAGTAGCCACAATACTTTGCTGTTTTTCACTCCATAATAGATATTGCATTCTGACTGCACTATTACGGATTTCTTCAATACGTGCTGCCACTTTTAAATGATCAGGAAAAACCACAGGTTTTAAATAACGGCACTGATTTGAAGACACTACCGTAAATACCGGTTCATTATGTATATCTAATATCCCTAGATAAGCCAGACGCGCACTTTCGACATAACGGTAATACATGGCATTATTGACATGTCCAAAGGCATCCATATCACCCCATGCGACTGTTTGTTCATAAATAACTGGATATTGTTTTAATTCTGACATTATTATTCTCAAGTCTTAATTTCTATAAAGTTTACATTCGATTCAAATACTGCATTTAACTGCTGTAGCAAGTCCTCCCGATCTTGTAAGGCAGCTTTAATTCTTAAATAACTCATACGAATATCATCCGGATACAAGTCAAGTAGTTGCTGGGCTTGATCTGTATAGCCTGTGGCTTGCAACACATGCCATTTCGCAAAGCTTAAAACCGGTAATGCCGGATACTTGGTTTCCCAGTGCGAAATCTGTTGTGCAATCGCATCATAATCCGGGTTTTGACGCAATAACTGTTGTTGGAACCACAAATAAAATACATCCTGATTAAATTGCTGTTCCATTAAATGAATCGCAAGCACTTCATGCTCGGCACTCATTTCTGGCATTCTAAATAATAATTTCAACCATAATAATTTGACCGAATAGTCACGATCAAATATTTGCGGTTTTAAATCTAAATAACGTTGCTGTAAATAAAATAAATCGTCCTGTGTGGCTTGGTCATAGGCTAATAATAATTGTTCAAGCCATGTTTTTTTTACTTCTTGGTCTAAATGCCCATATTGGGTCGAACGTAAATATAACCAGGGAAACTGCATGGCAAATACCCCCCATAAGGCGACAAGGCGCTGCTCATAGGCTGTTTTAACCTGTATTAACCAAGGTGATAATTCATGCTGATTTAAAAACTCTAAATGGGTAAGTGCTTGTTCACCTTGCTGTTGTGATAAATAAATTTCAATCCGCTGTAATTCTGCCAATTCAAATGCCATGGGATTGGACTGATTTAAAGCAGTTAATGCATGGGTATATTGCTGTTGCCCCCAAGATAAACGTGCATCAATAATATGTTTAAGTAAACCCGACTTGGTAAAAGACTGCTGAATAAAATCCCGCTGATCCTGCGCAGCGTTTAATAACCAGATGACTGCCAGTTGTTCATAAGGATGTAAGCGGGAAAAACTAAAGACCGTTTGAGTTTTACGTTGTTCACGGCTGCGATACTGCTTGATCGCATACCAGATGCAATGCATCAGAAAACTCACGCTCACCAAGGATGCGGCCAAAAACCAGAGGGTGGTTTGTAACTGCCACTCGCGCCAATACAGATAGACATAGCCAGCCCCATGTCCATAACTCAGGATACTCAGCCCCGCAATACCAAGCAGGCAGACAAATAAATAGGCTAGCAGAATCTGTTTCATAAGCAATTAGCCCACTAGGGTGCGTGTGTTTAATAATGGAATCGGAGTAATCGGGGTGGCCTTGATTTGATACAATTGCTGAATCCATTTTTGGCTCTGTGCATCCGGCAATTGTTCCAAGACTTCAATCACGGCATTCAGTGCCTGCTGAAAAGCGACAGATTGGTCTTTTTGTAAGGTATTCTGTGCGATGAGCAAGCGCAACTGGGCCTCTTTCAGTACCAGATGCCGTTGCATCAAGACTGTGCTTGGCTGATCTGCGGATTCAACCTGAATCCAGCGCTGCCAGAAAGAGCGTTGAGTTTCTGGACGCTGACGATGTGGTGTCTGAATTTCTTTTTCAATTTCAGCATCCATCTGCACCAAGAGTTCTTTTACTTTATTTTGCTGCACTAATCGACTGTTCACGAATTTTTTCAGCATGTCCTGATCTTTCGCAATCACTTGCTGCAAGCTGCTGACCAAGGCAGGCGCTAAAATATAATCATCCAGCTCATTAGATAACTGATTTAATTTCTCAATCGCAGTGGCGTATTGTTGCTGTTGTAGTGCAAATTCGATCAGATCCAGATGTTGCTGCACCAAGACAATATCATTTTGCGTTGCATCAGTTGTCATTTCACGTACTGGCGCTTTAGATGAAGTGGTTTCAGCATTTTCCTGCTGAGCAGAAATCTGGCGTTTTAAAGCCACGAACTGATCATTGAGATTAGCATTTTGCTGCTGTAACTGATTGATGCTTTGATTGAATTCAGTCTGTGCTGTATTCAGAACATGTAGGTCATAGCTAAGCTTGACTAGCCACGCTATACTCAAGATGAACAATACAATGAATAGTTTCTTCATGCGTTCCCTAATATCAGCCCCATTTTCTGCAAGATTGTATTTGCGTCTAAATCATCGATTTGTACGAATTGAAAACTTGCCTGATGCTGCTGTTGATATTCTCCAAGAATAGTGGCCAAACGTGGCCCCAAAACCAAATAACAGGCTTGCTGTATAAACTCCGCATTCCTTTGCAAGAGTGTCAGCCAGTTTAACCAACTCGCTTCACTGGTGATCAGAACTGCAAAACGCTGCTGCGTCTTAAGCAGCGACAAGTTCTCTGCCAAAATCGTTGCCGTCGTTTCAGGACATTGCCGCCGGTACAAAATAAAGTTTAAAACTTTAATATTGCTGGCACGTAAATGATCCATCATAAATTGACGACCACCTTCTCCGCGCCAGAAGGCTACACCTGAACCAGAAGCCAGTTGCTTCAACACAGGCAATTGCAGCATGCCTTCCGAAGTTTCGACCTCAGGCACATGACTATGAATGCCATAGCTCGCCAATGCCTGTTCAGTGGCTTTACCCACTGCCACCCAATGCACCTGTGCCAAAGTCGAGAGCGCGACTCCAGCCTGTTGAAAATATTGCATACCAATCTGGGCAGCCGTCGGGCTAACCACCACAATAATCTGTGCCTGCTCCAGCTGCTGATACAAAATCGACAGCTCATCGGAATAAGGCATTGCATGCAGTTCGAGCAAAGGCAATTCTAAAACAGACACTTGCGCTGCCTGTAACTGCTGGGTCAAACCTGCAGCACGATCACTGGGGCGGGTATTAAT
Source organism: Acinetobacter sp. L-24 (assembly GCF_056857555.1). The sequence continues at coordinate 11,671 of NZ_JBSXNI010000038.1, forward strand.
CAATAACATCAGTGTGAATAGAGTGCTTTCAGCAACTCGCCAGCACCTTGATCAAGCAGGTCTTTTGCCAGCTCTACACCCAATTGCTCCGCAGCTGCCATTTTGCCAGTATGCTGTGCCCGGAGCAAAACTGTTCCATCGACACTGCCCACACGACCTTCGATTGAAATCACACCCTCTTTGAGCGTGGCATAACCAGCAATCGGCACCTGACATCCGCCTTCTAGATAGGCATTAAAGGCACGTTCGGCACGTACACACGCATCTGTATCCGCATGCAGGAGTGGCTGAATCAAGTCCAGCACCGTCTGATCATGAGTACGGCATTCCAGTCCCAATGCCCCTTGACCCACAGCCGGCAGACTGACTTCAGGCGTCAGAGTATGACGAATACGTTCTGCCAGACCCAAGCGTTTTAAACCAGCACTGGCCAGAATAATCGCATCATACTGGCCTGCATCCAGTTTAGATAAACGTGTGCCGACATTACCGCGTAAATCGATAATGTCCAGATCCGGACGCTGTTTTAAAATCTGAGTTTTACGGCGCAAGCTTGAGGTTCCGACTTTGGCGCCTTGTGGTAATTCCTCAAAGCTGGCATAAGTATTCGACACAAAGGCATCTAAGGGATCTTCACGTTCACAGATCACTGCCAGACTCAGACCTTCGGGCAAGGCCATCGGGACATCTTTCATGGAATGCACAGCCAGATCTGCACGACCATCCAGTAAAGCGGCTTCTAATTCTTTTACAAATAGTCCTTTTCCACCAATTTTAGCCAGTGGTGTATCTAGAATTTTATCGCCCTGTGTAACAAAAGTGACTAACTCGACCTGCAAACCAGCGTGCAAATCTTGTAGGCGCGCACGGATATGTTCCGCTTGCCAAAGCGCAAGTGGACTTTGTCGAGTTGCAATTTTTAGGGTCTTCATAAATTTCAATAACAGTAAATGAGAACAATAGTCTAAACTTAACCTGCTCACTTGAAAATGCAAGTGAATTTATACAAGTTTCAACTGAATGCTCTCATTCATCCCCTGCTAAAGCTTTTGAATCCGATCTCGTAAAAACGGTAAATGTCGCCGACTGACCGCCAAACGGTCGTCCAGCTCACGACAACGTACCTGATACTGACCTGAACTTACTACTTCCAGACCATCCAGATAATGCACCGAGATCAAGGCATTACGATGAATCCGGATAAACTGGTTCCCAAACTCCTGCTCTAACTCCTTTAAGGTTTCATCAATCAATACACTGCCGTTTTTATGACGCACAGTGACATATTTCTGATCCGCCAGAAAATAATAGATATTTTCAACTGGCACCAATTCGACACCACGATAGGTCTTTGCCGCAATCTGCTGGCGGCTGATATTGATTTCGTCCATATTTTCTTTTTGTTTTAGTTGGCTCATTTGAGCTTGGGTAAGTTTAGTTAAGTGCTCTAAAACCTGTGCCAATTCCTGTTGCATCACCGGTTTAAGCAAATAGCCTTCGGCATTTGATTTAAATGCATCCAGCGCATGTTGGTCATAGGCCGTACAAAAGACAATGGCCGGCATTGGATCCAGTTGACGCAAATGTTGCGCACAAGCCAGTCCGTTCATTTCAGGCATTTGAATATCTAATAGGATGACATCGGGTTCGTATTGGTGAGCCAGATCAATCGCTTGACGGGCATGGCTTGCTGTCGCCACCACATCATGCCCCAGTTGAGAGACCAAACGTGATAAACGCTCGACGGCCAAAGGCTCATCATCACAAATCAGGATGTCCATTTCTCCTCCTTACCCAGTTAACATCATCAGATGAATGATAAAGCTAACTGCGATTTCTTTGATTTATTTTTATTTATATTGATATCGCACTACCGTCGTAAACATCCCTTCGCCGGCAAAGGTTTGAAAAGTCACACTGGGTCCATAATAAGCTTGCAGACGCTGTCTGACATTTTCTATTGCAATACCATGTCCCTTTTTTAAAGTTTTATTATCCTGTGCATAAGGGTTCGTTATGATGATATTAATTTGATTTTGCAATATTTCAACCAATATGCTTATGGTACTCTTTGTAAGAATTTTTTCAACTCCATGGAAAATACTATTTTCTAGCAAGGGTTGTAAAGTTAATAATGGAATTTGAACTTGTGAGTATAAGTCTTTGTTTTCTAACTTCCATTCGACCTGCAAACGCTCACCTAGACGGATCTGCTCAATCTCCAGATAGCGCTGGCACAGATCAATTTCCTCCTGCAGGCTGACCAGTTTTAATTCCTGAAAACTGGCACGAAATAACCGTGACAAATTCAGCAGCATGTGCTCGGCTTTGTCCGGATCGATACTGATCAGGCTGATCACACTATTCATGCTGTTAAACAGGAAATGCGGTTGAATCCTCGCCTGCATGGCCTGAATTCTAGCATTCAGCTCGCTATGCTGCTGCTGCTCCCATTGTTCACGCAAGTAAAGATAACGAAAACAGAAAGTTCCCAGCAAAATTCCCAGACTTAAATGGAGTCCGACCCGATCCAGCGCAATCGCTAGGTTTAAATCCTGAAAATTAAAATTATGTCCAAAATGTATCAAGATATTCAGGTTCACCGTAGTGAGCAGTACAATTGCCTGTAACAGCAGAAATCCAGAAATCAAAGCCAGTTTGATTCCCATACGTTGAAAGGCTTGATGGAACAGCTCGACCAGTGCTGCAAAACATAACAGTACCCAGTTGATATACAGCATATATTGCAGCAGGTGTATCCCATTTAATGCCTGCCAGGATTGCGCTTCTGCAAGCGCCAGAATCATGGCGAGAATATTGCCGCCAGCAAACAGTTCCAGCAAATAGCGTAAATTGCCGATCTGGCTAAAAAAATAGGAATTTTGCGTTTCTTCGTTCATCGATGCAAAAGATTGAGCAGATGTGACTTCGGCAATGGGCTTTGAATTTGTTATACTCTTTTTCGTTCTACTGCTTTTAATCTGATTGAGCCGACATGACCACATCTTCTAATTCCTCTAATCCATCACAAGCCCAGACTTCGGGTATGTGGGGTGGTCGTTTCTCTGAAGCGACTGATGCTTTTGTTGCTGAATTTACAGCATCTGTTCAATTTGACCAACGTTTTTATAAACAAGATATTGCAGGCTCGATTGCCCATGCAACCATGCTGGCAAAAGTGGGCGTACTGACCACGCAAGAACGCGATGACATTATTGAAGGTCTGACAGCGATTCAAGCCGATATTGAAGCAGGCAACTTTGAATGGCGCATTGATTTAGAAGATGTCCACATGAACATTGAGTCACGCCTGACTCAACGTATCGGCATTACTGGCAAGAAACTGCATACCGGTCGTAGCCGTAATGACCAGGTGGCTACAGATATCCGTCTTTATGTACGCGATGAAATCGATAGCATCCTGGAATTACTGAAAAAATTACAAAAAGGTATTTTAAGCTTAGCGGCTAAAAACACCGACACCATCATGCCAGGCTTCACCCACTTGCAAACCGCTCAGCCAGTGACTTTTGGTCATCATCTAATGGCTTGGTTTGAAATGCTGGTACGCGATTCAGAACGTCTGATTGATTGCCGTAAGCGTGTCAACCGTATGCCGCTTGGTTCTGCTGCACTTGCAGGTACTACTTATCCAATCGACCGTGCTTATACTGCTGAACTGCTAGGTTTTGAAGCTGTTGCTGAAAACTCGCTGGATGCAGTATCGGATCGTGACTTTGCGATTGAATTTAATGCCGCTGCATCTTTAATTATGATGCATTTATCACGTATGTCTGAAGAACTGATTCTATGGACATCTGCACAGTTCAAATTCGTGAATATTCCAGATCGCTTCTGTACTGGCTCTTCAATCATGCCGCAGAAGAAAAATCCGGATGTGCCTGAACTGGTACGTGGTAAAACCGGCCGTGTCTATGGCGATTTGATGAGCCTGCTGACTTTAATGAAAGGCCAGCCTCTAGCCTATAACAAAGACAATCAGGAAGATAAAGAGCCATTGTTCGATGCGATCGATACAGTTCGTGGTTCACTCATGGCATTTGCTGACATGATTCCTGCACTGGTTCCAAACATTGCTGAAATGCGCGAAGCAGCGCTGCGTGGTTTCTCAACTGCGACTGACCTAGCTGATTACCTGGTGAAAAACGGCGTTGCATTCCGTGATGCGCACGAGATTGTAGGTAAAGCGGTTGCACTCGGTGTACAAGAATCTAAAGACCTGTCTGAATTGACACTCGAACAACTGCAACAGTTCTCTGACCTGATTCAAGCAGACGTATTTGAAAAAGCCCTAACTCTTGAAGCTTCGGTGAATGCCCGTAATCACATTGGTGGCACCGCGCCTGCTCAAGTGAAAGCAGCCATTGAGCGTGCACATGCGCGTTTGGAACAACTTTACGCATAATTTTGGAGTATGGATATGTCTCGACAAGTTTTTTGCCGTAAGTATCAGGCGGACATGGAAGGTTTAGACTTTGCTCCATTCCCGGGGCCAAAGGGTCAGGAATTGTTTGACACCGTGTCTAAACAGGCTTGGCAAGAATGGCTAAAACACCAGACTACGCTAATTAATGAAAAGCGTTTGAACGTGTTTGAAGCAGATGCGAAAAAGTTTCTTGAAGAACAGCGTGAAAAGTTCTTTAACAATGATGCATCCCTAGAAAAAGCCGAAGGGCTGAAGCCTGAGTAATTTTTAAAGCATTGCTTTAAAAATTACGCAAGACAAGCGCTGAAAGCGCGCGTAGGCTTTAATCTAAAAGAATCTCCAACTTTGGGGATTCTTTTTTTATACGTTGTTCTAAACATTACTCAAGACAAGGATGAAATCCGCGTAGGCATAAATCTATCCCCTATCTCAAGGGATTTTTTGACTAAATCTAGCAAATCTTACTAACCAATATTCAGGGCACAAAAAACAGATTTTCACTTATCCTATTTCGTCTATCGAGTCAGTCACTATCCTACTGAAAAACATTTAGATTTGTATCAAAATAATGGATTGTAAAAGCAATATACAGAGTATTCACAAAACACAACATTCTGCTACAAGAAGCCACATGATTAAAAAAAACTGTCTCTCTATAATGAGCCCTAAGAAGATGAGATATCTTTGAATAACTATAATAATAAGCAACAAATACCCCGATTTCATCCCAGTTCTTCCCCCAAAGACTGGGTATTTTTTTGCCTGCAATTTGCCGATTGGCTTGATAATTTAAGCGCATAAAAAAAGCCCCCTTTCAAGGAGCTTCTCTTTTCATTTCGATTAAGGCTGTTTCAGATATGGCCAAGCCGCTTTCAGATAAATGAACATCGACCATAAAGTGAGTACCACTGCGGTGTATAGCAAGGCATACGCCAGCATTTCTAGCGGTGGCCAGTTCAGCAGGAATACGGTGATAGCGATCATCTGAAAAGCGGTTTTGTATTTACCTACTGTTGAAACCGCAACATTGGTCCGCGCACCGAGTTCTGCCATCCATTCACGCAGGGCTGAAACGGTAATTTCACGCGAAATAATTACAATCGCAGCAAAAGCCATCGACATGGAAGGCTGCCATTGCACCAATACAATCAGTGCAGCTGCGACCATCAATTTATCTGCAACCGGATCGAGAAACCGCCCAAAAGCGGAAGTCTGGTTTAATGTACGTGCCAGATAGCCATCAAACCAGTCCGTTACCGCAGCCACCACAAAGATCGTGGTTAAAATGATATGCCGCGTCATATCGGGGTTATGAGCATCAAAGCCCATTGCAGGCGGCCAGTAAGCCACCAATAAAAATACCGGAATAAGAGCGATACGCGCCAAGGTCAAGATATTTGGAATATTCAGGATACGACCTGTAGTCATAGACACCGCCAATTGTTCCCCTCATGTACGATGAAAATGCACACTTTTTTAGAGGTTTGATCCATCATTAATAGGCTTCACTTTATACGAATTGACTTGCAGTGTCACTAGGCAAACACCGTCACTGTTTGTCTTGCCATCGCAATCAGGCGATTTTCGGCATCCCAGAGATAGGCATGCTCCGTCGCATAACCATCCGCAGCATAGTCGGTAAATACTTTATATTTAAACCAATCATGCAATTGATGTTGAACCGGATGCACATAGGTCACTGTCCAGGTCAGACTACTCGCAGGTGCCATGTTTTTAAACATCGGTAACACCCCGGGTGGCCAGATATCAAAGATGGCCATCAGGTCGGCGACCAAAAATTCACGATTGTGATGCTTTTCAGGATGAAATCGGCACCAGCCACCAAAGTCCGGACGAGGACTGGCACTACAAGGCAGATTGATATCCGCCCAGGCTACTTCGAAATGGTCATAACAGTCTGGCATGCCATAACCCGCAGGAATCTGAAACAGCTGCTCTGGTACAGCATAGTCAGGTGCTTGAGCTTGTTGCTGTACCTGAATCTCTGAATCACGGGAAATACCGAAACTGGCAATCAGAATACTTTGCACCGCGTCGTCCTGCCATAAGCGCACTTCAATCGTGGTCACTGACTTGCCTTGCCGCAGGATTTCGGCACTCAGTCGTACTTTGGCTTGCTGAATCGGGCCGACAAAGGTCACACTGCAACTCAGCAAATGCTTGGCCGGATCATTGATGTGAGTGACGGCTTTTTGCATCATCATCGCGGCAGCCAGACCACCATACAGAGTACGACCCTGTAACCATCCCTGTGGAAACTCTACCCATTCCTGTTCGGCAATTTGTGCATAAAGTGCATGCAAAGACATGTTGATCCCTCAGTAAGTCTTGATGCTCAGTATATTCGGCAAAATTCATCAGGTTGTGAATGTCCTGTGACCCATGCGTCAATACGCATTTTTGCCCTTGCATTCGAGCCCCAAGTTATTCATGCAACACTTTATAAATCATCCGTGCCATGACTGAACCCAGTCCCGGTACCAGTTGCAGATCTCGTTCTGAGGCTTTCAGTACGCCCTGAATCCCGCCAAAATGCGTCAGCAAATCCCGACGGCGTTTTGGTCCGAGCCCCGGAATAACTTCCAGCACTGATGAACCACGCTTTTTATCGCGTTTGGCACGATGCTTGGTAATCGCAAAGCGGTGTGCTTCATCACGTACCTGCTGAATCAGATGCAGCGCCTTATGATCCTCCGGTAATTGAATTTTACTGCCATCGGTAAAGTGCAGGGTTTCCAGACCGGGCTTACGTCCCTCACCTTTGGACACACCGACCATAAAGGCATCCAGTCCCAGTTCCTGCATGACTTCCATCGCCATGTGCAATTGCCCCTTGCCACCATCAATCAACAGCAGGTCCGGCAATAGGGCTTTTTTATAACGACGGGTCAGCGCCTGACGCATGGCGGCATAGTCATCGCCCGCCTGAATATCATGAATGGAAAACTGGCGATAATCACGCTTGCGCGCACCACCACTGTCAAAGACCACACAGGACGCCACGGTATCTTCGCCCATGGTATGTGAAATATCGAAGCACTCGATCCGGTCTACAGGACGGCCGACCACCTGCTCCAGCTGATGAAAACGCTCATTTAATTCTATATGATTGGCCAGCTTGCCCTGAATCGCGTGCTGTACATTCATCTGCGCCAGTTCCAGCCATTCGGCCCGGGTTTCGCGGACTTTGGACTTGATCTGGATTTTCTTGCCAAAATGCTGCGACAGTGCTGCTTCCAGTTCCTTACGATCAGCCACTTCCAGATTGACAATCAGTTCAGCCGGGATTTCATCTGCTACCTGAAAATAAAAATTGGCAATAAAATCGGCCAGCATTTGCCCCAGGTCATCACTAAGCATATCCGGGAAATAACTTTTTCCACCCAGCATTTTACCGTTGCGCACATGCATGATCTGCACACAGGTCACACCGGCCTGATAGGCAATCGACAGGATATCGGCTTCGCCTTTGAGCTTATAGATCGCCTGCTGCGACTGTACGTCTCTTAACAATGCCATCCGGTCACGATAGAACACCGCTTTTTCAAATTCCAGCGCTTCAGCGGCCGCTTCCATTTTTGCGATCAGTTCCTGATTCAGCTCCTTGGTATCGCCCTGCAAAAATCGGATCGAGTTATCGACATCTGCCTTATAGTCTTCCGGAGAAATAAATCCGACACAGGGCGCAGAGCAGCGTTTGATCTGGTATTGCAGACATGGCCGGGTCCGGTTGGCAAAAAAACTGTTTTCACAGGAACGCACATTGAACAGTTTTTGTAGCACCACCAGAGTATCCCGGGCGGTATACGCACTCGGATAAGGTCCAAAAAACTTGCCCACCTGGTGCTTGCCCTTGCCGCGCCCACTGGCTAAACGCGGATAGGGTTTATCTGCCGAAACAAAAATATAGACATAAGATTTGTCATCACGCAACATGATGTTATAGGGCGGATGATGCAGCTTGATCAGGTTCTGTTCCAGCAACAAGGCTTCAGTTTCAGAACGTACCACCAGGGTCTGGATATCATAAATCCGTGCCACCAAGGCCTGGGTTTTGGGATGATCCAGCGTTTTGACAAAATAGCTGGAGACCCGGTTTTTCAGGTTTTTGGCTTTACCCACATACAATAATTCACCGTCTTTGCCATACATCCGGTAGACCCCGGGCAGGCTGGTCATATTCGCCAGGATTTTTTCAATATGGGGGCGTGCGTTTTCGTTCACCTAAAGCCTATTTTTCACCTACAATCTGCAGATATATGTGATGATTGTTGCGTCATTTTCAAGCAAAAACACAAAATTCCCCTGAAGCTGCCACTTAATCTTAAAGTTCCTGTCGGGTTATCCCCCCAATCTATAATCCTCACGACATAAACTGATTGTTAAAAGCTATAAGTTTCAACCTTTAACTTTGTTATGCTCAAAAAGTCTAGTTTTGAGATGATTCGCATGACCCTGCAGCAATCGGGCATTCATATTGTTCAACCCTCCACCTCCACCCATCACCCGTCTGAACGTGCTCGCCTGATTGGTAAACCGCGTTTTCATTTCGAGCCGAGTAAGGTAATGCAACTGCTACGTGAACGGATTATTGGGCAGGATGCAGCCCTGAATGAAATTGAAAAAATGTTGCATGTGGTCAAGGCAGATTTTTCCAGTCCGGATCGCCCTTTGTCGGTTACCTTGATGCTGGGCCCTACTGGCGTCGGTAAAACAGAAACCGTGCGTCTGATTGCCGATGCGATCTATGGCCGCCCGGATGCCTTTTGCCGGATTGATATGAATACTCTGGCACAGGAACATTATGCGGCGGCTTTGACCGGCGCACCGCCCGGTTATGTGGGATCAAAGGAAGGTCACAGCCTGTTTGATGAAACTGCGATTGCCGGCAGTCATACCCGGCCCGGCATCATGCTGTTTGATGAACTGGAAAAAGCCAGTAACGAGGTGATTCGCGGCTTTATGAACGTGCTGGATACTGGCCGGCTGACATTGACAGCGGGCACCAAAACTATCGATTTTCGCAACTGCATGATCTTTATGACCAGCAATGTCGGGGCACAGGCGGCGCAGCAATATCTGAATAAACTCAGCTATCTGCCGGAAAAAATGCAGGCCCTTTGTCTGAAGCGCGTTCCCGTCCAGCACATCATTGAAAAAGTCATGCAGCGTAAATTCGACCCCGAGTTTCTCAACCGGATTGACCGCAGCCTGCATTATCAGGCGGTACAGCATGATGTCCTGCCACGTCTGGTCGAAATTGAACTGGATAAACTGAACAAGCGCTTGCAATATCAGCAACGCAGCGTGCATTTAAGCGCTTCAGCCAAAGCCTATTTCTATCAGGGTCATGATATCCGTTACGGTGCCCGGCATTTGGGCCGCAAGATGCGTACCGAACTGGAGCCAATTCTGGCGCTGTATTTTTTAAACCAGCCCGAGCAATTGAGCCTGCATCTGGACTGTGTCGATGGACAACTGGTGGTTCTGCCTGAGCAGGCAAAAGCTTAACTAAGTCAGACTCGATATCAGTTTTTATTCGGCTGAAGCGCCTGTATAAAAGCAGTCTGATCTTTGGGTGAAACCAATATAAATTTCTGCATGCCCGCATCTGTATAGTCAATTCGCAGACGCTTTAAGGATAAGGCTGGCGCAATGATAGAGTGGTCTGTGGGCTGAATGGATTGGATTTCACTTAACGGAATCTTCCAGCTTAACCACAGGCTTTTTATGGTCAACACCCCATTGTCTACCACATAGCGCGTACTCCACAGCGGCCACCATAAAATGATAATAGTCAGGACATAAACCGCAGTGTGCAGCGGATATTGCTGCATAGTGCCTTTGGCCTGCATGGTCAGCAGTAGTTGCAGCAACAGGCCACTCATACAAATCACAAAAGCCAGCAGCCACCAGTCTTTTTTAGAACGAAATACGTGCATCGATATCCCCCATATCTTGGTGCATGATCATCATAAACAATTCCATAGCAGATGACAGGGATTCAACCCGGCAGGATAGAAATTATTTTAAATCACACATCGACAGGATCGTTCTCATTTTCGATCTCATCAGAAAAGTTCAGCAACCCAAATGAACTACTGCGCTTTTATTTGGGTTGATTAAATACTATCAGCAAAGACCTGAAAGCCCTGCGCTCAGCATACTTCGAGGCTAAAAATGGTATGTTCAAGGATAGAAATTGACTGAATTGACAAAATTCCGCTAGAAATGCACCTTGAAAATCAGTCACCCAGCTCCATATCTATCAGGCTGATTGATAAAAAATAATGAATTGAAACAAAATCTTTGGTTCATCTGCTTTTAGAAAACTGAAAGGAAAAGTCATAGCGGTTCGAACCAATCCGGCAGAAATTGATGACCATTGCGTCACGGCTTGATACAACTTGTTATGTTCTTTTTGGATATAGTTATCGTAAGATTAGCGAAGTCAAAAAGTGCGCGGGACATGCGCACTTGCTTCACAACATCAACTTAGAAGTCCTCCAAAATAAAGGAGATCAGGGCATGATCCACGCTGGCAATGCCATTACCGTCCAAATGCTTGAGGACGGGATTGCAGAATTCCGCTTTGACTTACAAGGTGAGTCCGTTAACAAATTCAACCGTGCAACGATTGAAGATTTCAAGGCTGCTATCGAAGCCGTCTCCCATGCCGATATTCAAGGTCTGATTGTGACTTCAGGCAAATCTACATTTATTGTAGGTGCTGATATCACTGAATTCGGCGACAACTTTGCTCAGGGTGAACAAGCGATTGTTGACTGGGCAATGCCAGTACATGAAATTTTTAACAGCTTCGAAGACCTCGACATTCCTAAAGTGGCTGCCATTAATGGCATGGCACTGGGTGGCGGTTTCGAAATGTGCCTGGTGTGTGACTACCGTGTCATGTCAGAACAGGCACAAGTGGGCCTGCCTGAAATCAAGCTGGGGATCTTCCCGGGCTTCGGTGGTACAGTTCGTTTAAGCCGTCTAATCGGTATCGACAACGCGGTAGAATGGATGGCAATGGCCAATCCTAAGAAGCCAGCTGCTGCACTGAAAGACGGCGCAGTCGATGCTGTCGTTCCTGCTGACAAGCTACAAGATGCTGCACTTGATCTGGTAAAACAGGCGATTCATGGCCGTTTAGACTGGAAAACCAAGCGTCAGGAAAAACTCGATCCAGTTAAACTCAGCCCGATCGAACAGATGATGGCGTTTAACTCATCGAAAGGCATGGTTCTGGCAAAAGCTAATCCAGCTCAATACCCTGCACCAAAATTACTGCTTGATTCTCTTCAAGCGGGTGCGAGCCTGCATCGTGATGACGCGCTGAAAGCTGAAGCTGAAGGCTTTGCCAAAGCTGCGGTAACACCTCAGGCAGGTGCCTTGATCGGTTTGTTCCTGAACGACCAGATCGTGAAAAAAACCTCGAAGCGCTATGAAAAAGGTGCGCATCCAGTGAACCAGGCGGCTGTTTTAGGCGCGGGTATCATGGGTGGTGGTATTGCTTACCAGGCGGCAAGCAAAGGCACACCGATCATCATGAAAGACATCGGTAACCAGCAACTTGCTTTGGGTATGAAAGAAGCCAATGGTTTACTGACCAAACAAGTTGAACGTAAGAAGATGAAGCCTGCTCAAATGGGTGAAACTCTTGCGCGCATCCGTCCAACTTTAAGCTATGACGAGTTTAAAGAAGTGGACATCGTGATCGAAGCCGTGACTGAAAATCCAAAAGTTAAAGGCATCGTACTGAAAGAAACTGAAGCGAAAGTTCGTGAAAACACGATCATTGCATCTAACACTTCTACGATTTCAATCACGCGTCTGGCTGAAAATCTGGAACGTCCTGAAAACTTCGTGGGCATGCACTTCTTTAACCCGGTACACATGATGCCACTGGTTGAAGTGATTCGTGGTGCGAAGACTTCTGACGAAGCGATTGCAACCACAGTCGTTCTGGCTCAGAAGATGGGTAAAACACCAATCGTGGTCAATGACTGCCCGGGCTTCCTGGTGAACCGCGTATTGTTCCCTTACTTCGGCGCATTTGACCTGTTGCTTAAAGATGGCGCTGACTTCCAGCAAATCGATAAAGTGATGGAAAAATTCGGCTGGCCTATGGGCCCTGCTTACCTGATGGACGTGGTCGGTATCGACACTGGCGTTCACGGTGCAGAAGTGATGGCTGAAGGCTTCCCGGATCGCATGAAGCCTGACTACAAAGGCTCGATCCAAGTCATGTACGAAAACAAACGTCTGGGGCAAAAGAATGACGTTGGTTTCTACAAGTATGAACTTGACCGTAAAGGCAAAAAAGCCAAAGTGGTTGATCCGACTGCGTATGAGCTTGTAGCCTCTGTTGCAACTTCGGAAAAACGTGAATTTGACGCTCAGGAAATCATTGACCGTATGATGCTGGCTTTCTGTAACGAAACAGTTCGTTGCCTGGAAGACAACATTGTAGCGACTGCTGCTGAAGCAGATATGGCGATGATCATGGGTGTTGGTTTCCCGCCATTCCGTGGTGGTCCATGCCGTTACATCGATCAAACCGGTGTAGCTGAGTATGTTGCGCTTTGCAATAAGTATGCGCACCTTGGTAAAGCTTATGAAGCGCCAGAAATGTTGCGCGAAATGGCTGCTAACAACAAAAAATTCTACGGTTAAGGAGCAACGTGAATGGCTACTTTAAATCCACGTGACGTTGTCATCGTTGATGGCGTACGTTCAGCAATGGGTAAAACCAAAAACGGTATGTTCCGCAATGTACGTGCCGACTCGATGTCTGCTGAGCTTGTCCGTGCCCTGCTGGTACGTAACGAATTCGACCCGCATGAAGTTGAAGACGTAATCTGGGGCTGTGTGAACCAAACCCTAGAACAAGGTATGAACATTGCCCGTAATATCGCATTACTGGCAGACTTGCCGAAGACTGTTGCAGGTCAAACGGTGAACCGTCTTTGTGGTTCGTCTATGCAGGCGATTCACACTGCGGCTGCGCAAATTGCCACGAACCAGGGTGATATCTTCATCATCGGTGGTGTTGAGCACATGGGCCATGTGGGCATGATGCACGGCATCGACCTGAACCCTGAAGCGTCTAAGCATTATGCCAAAGCGTCGAACATGATGGGCTTAACTGCTGAAATGTTGGGTCGCATGAACGGTATTAGCCGTGAAGAACAGGATGCGTTTGGTGTGGAATCACATCGCCGTGCCTGGGCTGCGACTGAAAATGGCCTGTTCCAGAACGAGATCGTCGGCATTGAAGGTCATAATGCAGATGGCTACAAAATCCTGTGTGATATCGATGAAGTGATCCGTCCAGATGCGAACCTTGAATCGTTCAAATCTTTGCGTCCAGTATTCGATCCGAAAGGCGGTACAGTAACTGCGGCAACATCTTCAGCTTTGTCTGATGGTGCTTCTGCAATGTTGTTGATGTCTGCTGAACGTGCTCAAGCTTTAGGTCTTAAGCCACGTGCTGTAATTCGCTCTATGGCGGTTGCGGGCTGTGATGCGGCGATCATGGGTTATGGTCCGGTTCCGGCAACACAAAAAGCGTTGAAACGCGCTGGTCTAGCGATTTCTGATATCCAAACCTTTGAATTGAACGAAGCCTTTGCTGCACAAGGTCTGTCTGTTCTTAAAGGCTTAGGTATTTATGACAAGCAAGACATCGTGAACCATAACGGTGGCGCGATTGCATTGGGTCACCCATTGGGTTGTTCTGGTGCGCGTATCACAACAACATTGCTGAACGTAATGGAACAGCAAGATACGCAAATCGGTCTTGCGACGATGTGTATCGGCCTAGGTCAAGGTATTGCGACCATTATCGAACGTGTTTAATTCTTAAATACCAAGATCAAAAAAAACCCCGCTTTTGCGGGGTTTTTTTGTCCCTTAAAATTCCCCAATCCAAATAAAGCTACATGGCAATATTTCCTACATAGCAACAACGCTATAAACCTACTAAGGAAAAAGAAATGGGAAATTTAGCAATAGACTTTAACCATAAAGCTACTCTAGCAAGCTCAAATATGCCGACTTCGGTTGAGAGTTTAAATTTCAATAAATTAAAATTTAAATTAACATCAGGTAAAGAAGCAACCATGTCAAAAAAAGTTTGCGAATTTGCAGAGCAAGAATATAAACGTTTTCTAGCGTTAAAATATTTCTATCCAAAAGAAACGCTAGTACCTAATAAACTTGTTGATGAGTTTTGGCATGCTCACATTTTAGATACTCGAAATTACCACATGGATTGCTTGAAAATTTTTGGAGCTTATCTGCACCACTATCCATATTTTGGAATCCATGATGAAGTCGACCAACAAAATTTGAAAGATACTTTCCAGCGAACTAAAGAACTTTATGAAGTTTGGTTTGGCCCATACCCTGATTTCACAATTGAAGCACGCTGTGGTGATGATCACGCCTGTCACGCTCCTTCAAGCTGTGCATGTCGTGTACCTGGTGCATGTAAATAGCTTTTTATACTGGGCAGTATCACTGCCCAGTTGCCTTACATAAGGCTTCAATTGCTGTATCTATTTGTAAATCTAATTTCTTAGAAAATTTATTGTCTGTATTCTTTTCCCACTGCTTATATTCAAGAAAAAATATATATTTCTTCAATGCATCTTCTTTCTTAATGGTTAATGACCCTTGTTTTGCCCTCTGAATATCTTTTTTTAAGCGCTCATAAAAAGAAGTATCTTCATCGGAAAATGCATCGCTAAAAGCCTTTAAATTACCTGTATAAACTTCTTCAATTAAGTTTAAAAACTTTTCCAAATTAGGGTTTAAATTTAATTGATCTTTTTCATTATTTTCTAAATGCATTCATTTGTACCTGCATCAACCACTTTAGGATCTAACTTACCCCAGAGTGGATAATTAGTATTTTCAACTATGTACGTCGTAAAACATGTACATGTCTTATCAATACGTTCAGCATCCCATCTTTTCTTTTGCATAGCCAAATTTGCCTTACAATTAAGATCAAACTGCCTAACCTGCTTATCAGTCCAATTAGTTTGAATTTTCGAATAATTAATTTCAGTGGGTTTGAGAGCGTCTTTTATTTGATCTATGCCTACACCACCAGCAACCCCAATCAATCCAGCAATAACAAGAATTTTCATAAAACCTGATTTAGGTTTTTCTTTATTAATGAAAATTAATGGATTTTGGCAAGTACCACAATGATAAAGACCTTGATCACCAATTTGATTAAGTTTATTTACTGTATTACAAGATGAGCAAGTAATATATCCATTTGTTTGAAGGTCGCCCACTACAATCTCTAAAATAATTATTTGTTTTAAATAATTATAATTCTTAACTAGATGAAATGTTATCCCTTTGTAATTTCAGTTGAATAATCAACCAATAAAATCCTATTTATGAATCACTTAAATTTTATATATGTATGATCAAGCCTCTTTTTTTCCTATTTCCTTAAAAGGGTTTATATGAACATGCTTAAAACAATGATCGCGACTGCAATCGTAGCGACTTCTGCATCTGCAATGGCAACTGAAGCTCAAGTTGCGCCAGCAACTGTAGTAACCAAAACGACCCAAACAGTTGCCAAAGAAACTGCTGCACCTGTACAAGCGAAAGTTGAAGCTGCTCAAGCGACTGTTGCTGCAACTCAACAGGCAGCTGAAACTAAAGCTGAAGCAGTAAAAACAGAAGCGACGACTCAAGTAGAAACGGCTCAAGCTACAGCAGAACAACACGTTGAAGCTGCGAAAACTGAAGCAGTAGAAACCAAAGACACGGCTGCTGAAAAAGTAGAAGTAAAAGCTGAGAAAAAAGGCTGGTTCTCTTGGTTTAAAAAAGCGGCTTAAGCTTTTTAAAAGCATAAAAAAAGATGTCAGTCTGACATCTTTTTTTTGTTTTATGTAATCTCATTTAAGCTCAAGAATTTAAAAAAATCCTCAATCTTCTATTCAACCTTCTGCGCCAGCATGGTGGCAAAGTGCTGTTTAATCCGCTGACCCTGTGCATCGACACGATACAGCTCACCGATATCTTCATTGTATTTCACAATATTCCAGCCCTCATAATACCCTCGCAACTCCCCCGGCTGAAAAGCAAATGGAAAATCGGCTTGTGCCGGAATATCTGGCGTATCCATGGCACAAACAATCAGGTTATAGCCACCTGGCACGGTCGCCTGCTGCATCTGTGCAATGAGCGGTGGAATGGTTTTCGCCTCAAGGAACATCATCACTACAGTACAGTAGATAAAGTCATATTGGCCTGCAATGCTGGTATCCGTGTTAAGGTCGCGGCGCTGTACCTGCACATGATCAATCTGCTCGGTCTGCACGATCTGTCTTAAAGTCTGCAAACTGTTTTCGTTGACATCCCAGGCATCGACATTAAAGCCGTTCTGACTCAAATAAAGCGCATTACGCCCTGTACCACAGCCGACATCCAGCGCACGGCCACCTTTTAAATAGGGCATCGCTGCCAGTACTTCAGAATGGGTAGGATTTAACTGATATTTCTTGATGAAGTAATCCACAGGCTGGCAGTAAAAACGCAGCTGGCATTCGACATCTTCACTGGCAGAAACAATTTTGTGCCAGGCCTCAGGCTCAATAAATGGCGGTTGCTGCTCTGGCGTAAATACATGCTCGGATTGCACTACACCAGATTTTTCCAGCATGGCAAAACGCAACTCACCTTTTAATACTGTCAATTTTGCCCAGGTGCCGGCTTTGGTATTGTGCTGATTCTTGAAGCCCTGAGGAATACTCTGCTGGTTCCAGACTGGAAGTTCCTTATAACATCTCAACTGTTGCATAATTTTTTGCCCTCCATATCATCCATGCTCCGCCTGTCATTCTTTTGGCAGCGGTAATTAATTCAGCATAGCCTGTTCAAATCGGAATTGGAATCAGCGCCTGTTCGCGCTGTGCCGATGCAACAGCAAGATCAATACCAGTTTTCTATCAAAATAAAAAAGCTGCCTCTATTGAGACAGCTCGGTTGTATATCAATGAGGAATATGGCGATTCGATTAATGCAGCAGTTCCGACTTCAGCCAGCTGATGTATTTGTCCTGATCCATAAAATCCGGTGCGCTCCCCAGATCCAGACTGAAATACTGCTGATTGAACTGAATCACAATCTGTTCGGTATAGTGCCAGTCCTCGATCAGCGTGAAATATTGATTTAAGAACAATCGGTTCTTATCCCCGTTATTCATCCTTTGTAATTTTGGACATTTTTTATTTGCGACAAACTCACCGTACACCTGCTGAATATCAGCAAAAACCTGAATTGTTTGCATGACTCACCTGCTTAAATGTTATGTCGTGATCTGTGCGACCCCTTCAATTTAGCAAGAGAGTTTGAACAGCAGATGACAGTCCTATGGCAGCCCTGTCATCTAAGTCAGGCTACAACTTGTTTTCAACTGCTTTCTGGTTGGCAGTCGCCACTCGTTCCGTCTGCTTATTCAGATGCAGCATTTCTTTATACAGCGCATTAAACTCTTGCACGGCTTTATCATCATAGAACATAAAGGTATTATTTTTCTTTTGCCATTTATGCTTTTTCAGTATTGCAAATAAGGCATCGGCCTTGGCCAAAGTCTGTTTTTCAATTTCAAAAATGACATGTGCATTACTATTTTGCTGACTGTCTTTCAGGGTCAGGCTCAGTTGCTGGCGATAACGGTTTTTAATATCCAGTTGCTGTGCCTTGTCGATCAGCTCGGCATCGCGCTGCTGGATTTTCTGCTGATAGCTGTTCACAATTTGATGGACTTGCTTGAGCATCGCTTCCGTTTCTTTATAGCCTTGTGCCTGATCCTTGGCCAAGCGGTCGATATTCAGAAAATTCTGCCAGTTGGCGGCTTTTAAGTCGCGTAGATACTGATTGCGTTCCTCGGCACTGTCGCGCAATTGCCCCAGCATAAATTCTGCCATGATGGCATAGTCACCATCCAGACGGTCATCCTCAAGTTCAATCTGAATTGGTTTAGACCAGTCCTGTGCCTGCTGCGCAATGCTCTCGGTTTTTTCTTCGAGCACGGTTTCATATTCGAGCAGCTCGGCCTGATGTTTTTGCTGAACCGAATTCTGATAAAACAGCCCAATAAAAATTGCCAGTGTCACAGCGGCTACAATCATAAAAACACGCGGCATGTATACGCTCCAGCTCTGTCAGTCAGATCTTGTTGATTTACATCCACTATGCTTATTTTTTAAACACAATTCAAGGCATTTGATTTTTCCAATAATATGTCTAGCTTAGACAGAAATTGCTCCTCTCACAAAGCCACCCTTTCCCAGAACACTATTTTGTCGATCTCGTTGCATGACAGCTTGAATAAGCTTGTTAAACAAAATTATCTAGACCGACAGGCGCACATTATGGGGAATTAAATGGCAGGCTCAGATTCAGCCGGTTCGGATCGAATTGTTCCCGAACAATACTCACATTGGTGGCATCGCGGTTAATTCCAAAAGGTTGCAGCAGTACATATACCCCATTTCTTGGGTCTGAAGACTGCAAGCCCTGTGCGATGGCCAATACATATTCGCGAAACACCACAGGCAAGCTATCCAGATCAGGATCGGCAGGTGCACGCATCACATCAATATTCGCCACTACGTCGCCGTCCACGCTATAGGCTTGAATTTCACGTTCAATTTTCATCAGGCGCATTTGCAGGGCCTTACGCTGGCTGTTCTGCTCCTGATAAGGCAACATTTTTTCAGTCACGGCGCGCAGTTCCGGTTCCGCCATGACGGTCAGAGTCGGCAAGACAACAGAATCAGCAGCAGGCGCAGCATGGCTTAATATCGGCAGGCTAAAAGCAGTACAGGCCGTAAGAAAGCCGAGTTTAATTGGTGTTAGGAGATTCATCATTTTCACCCTCGTTTGGAAAAGGGAAAGCGTCAAAGCTAAATCTTACAAATAATGCCAGTGCCTATTGTTAAGTTTGATAAACGGTCAATGATGCATAAAAAGGCAGGAAACTGGGAAAAGAAGGAATTAAAAAGACTGAAAAATAAAAGAGAATGCTGATCTAGCTTTGGTGCAGGCAAAAAAAAATCCCCAAACCAAGTTTGAGGATTTTTTGAATATGGTGGCGAGACCCAGGATCGAACTGGGGACACACGGATTTTCAATCCGTTGCTCTACCTACTGAGCTATCACGCCGATGCGGTGTATTAAGCCGTATCTGGCCTCATTAGTCAATCAAAATTATGAAAAAAATATTTGAGTGGCTGATTTTTGGCCTAAAAAAAATCCCTGATGGGATCAGGGATTGAAAACTTTGAAATCGTTTTAAAATATGGTGGCGAGACCCAGGATCGAACTGGGGACACACGGATTTTCAATCCGTTGCTCTACCTACTGAGCTATCACGCCGATGTCGCGTATTAAACAGTTTCAGCTGTAAATCGTCAAGAGCAGAGAGAATAATTTTCATCAAATGTTTACTTTTCCATCAACTCGCATCAATTTGAGTCATAAATCGAACAGTGTTTACCAAAGACCTCAGTAATAAAACAGATTTAAGCGCTTATTTACATAAAAAAGCAGCCTAATGACTGCTTGATATTGCTCTATCTTCAGATTTTTTCCAGATTGGCGAGACAACGATGAATGGCCCCACAGCCTGGGACGAAATTTTTCACGCCTTTTTCTTCTTCCATGCGGCAGACTTCGCTGACCAGCCTTTCTGCCACACCACGACCGCGATTGGCCGGATGTACCACGATATTTTCCAGAATCCGGCTTTCACCCTGTCCGGTGCACCAGATTGCCCCAATAATTTTGCTATTAAATTCTGCGCTATAAACTGAGGTATACTGTGCAAGGTTTTGCTCTAGTTGTTCCATGGCATCTGCCCCGTCACTAAATTCAGGGCTCGTGTCATACAGTCGCTCAAGCTGGCTGCGCACTTCGTCATTTTCTAAAGAAGTATAAGCATGTACGGTGATAGGCATTGATAAACCCTCCTGAGCAATCTAATATGCGGTGACTTCGTCACGGCGAAAATATTTTCTACATCAATCATTTTGACGTATTTGAGGAACGTGTCTATGACAGATCGTATCAGTGAAGTGGTAAGAAATACCAACGAAACCAAAATTCGAGTTCGTTTGAATCTCGACGGTACTGGTCAAGGCACCTTAAACACGGGTATTCCCTTTTTAGATCATATGATTGATCAAATCAAGCGTCATGGCCTGTTTGATATTGATATTCATTGTGATGGCGATCTGGAAATCGATGACCATCATACTGTGGAAGACTGCGGTATTACGCTGGGTCAGGCATTTGCACAGGCATTGGGCGATAAAAAAGGCCTGAAACGCTATGGTCACTTCTATGCCCCGCTGGATGAGTCTTTGAGCCGTGTCGTAGTTGATCTGTCTGGCCGTCCGGGCCTGTTTATGGATATTCCATTTACCCGTGCCATGATCGGCCGTTTTGATGTGGATTTATTCTCTGAATTTTTCCAAGGCTTTGTAAACCATTCCTTGATGACTGTGCATATCGATAACCTGAAAGGCAAAAACAGCCATCACCAGATCGAAAGCGTATTTAAAGCATTTGCGCGTGCGCTGCGTATGGCCTGTGAAGTGGATCTACGTGCTGCCAATACGGTAGCTTCAACCAAAGGTACACTGTAATGACCCGTATTGCCCTTCTTGATTATGGCATGGGAAATTTGCACTCTGCGGCAAAAGCATTAGAACATGTCGGTGCCACGGTTGATGTGACCAATGATCCAAAACTGATTGCGCAAGCAGACAAGATTGTCTTTCCAGGTGTCGGTGCCATGCGTGACTGCATGCAAGGCATGCACGAAGCCGGGATTGATGAAGTGGTACGTAATGCCGTATTTAACAAACCGGTACTGGCCATTTGTGTCGGCATGCAAGCCTTGATGCAGCATTCGGAAGAAAATGGCGGTACCGATGCACTGGGTATTTTCGAAGGTGCGGTCAAGCATTTTCCGGAAATGGCGGGCTTAAAAGTGCCGCATATGGGCTGGAACCAGGTACATCAGGCCGATCCAGAGCATCCAATGTGGAACAATATCGAACAGGATGCGCGTTTTTACTTTGTGCACAGTTACTATGTAGAGCCACAAGATTCAGACTTAGTAGCAGCTACTTGTACCTATGGCATTGAGTTCTGTACTGCAATTCATAAAGAAAACCTGTTTGCGACCCAGTTCCATCCGGAAAAGAGCCATACCGCCGGTTTGCAGTTATTGAAAAACTTTGTGGATTGGGAAATCTGATTTTCCTTTCGTCCCAAAAAGCTCGCAAATTGCGGGCTTTTTTATTGATTATTTTTTACACTTTTCATTTATAAAAAACCCCTTTATCATAGACTTACTTATAAAAAATCTAATGAAAACAAAGGAAAAATAATGAGTAATACAATTCAGGATTCGGGGTGGAATGCATCAGGACGTTTTGGGCGACGTTCGTATATCGCATGGAATATGCTGCTGGGTTTTTGCTTTATGATCATCGGGATCATTGCTGCTTTCATTTTACCTGGAATGAGTCCAGAGACTTTAGATGGTAAAATGTCCATGCCTTTAATGGTGCTGTTGGTTTTGATCTACGGCGTTGCGATTTATTTTAGCGTGATTTTTTTAATTCGTCGTTTACATGACCGTAATCATAATGGCTGGCTTTCTTTACTGATTTTTGTGCCGGTCGTAAACCTTGTCTTTACACTTTACCTGTTATTGGCACCCGGTCACAACGAAAGTAATGAATATGGCCCTCCACGCACGACACGTGGCTGGGAAACGCTTTTGGTGGTGCTGTATCTGGTACTCGCGGTTATTTTGGCCGCCTTTGCTGTCCCTGCTTATCAGAATTATGTTGAACGTGCTCAACAGGCGCAGATGGAACAGAGTAGCTATCACACTGATTAAACCTATTTAAATTCTGCATAAAGCCCATTCTTCATGGGCTTTATTTTTGCCTAGAACAGGAAAAGTGATTAAGCTGAACGCATTCATTTCATGATTGAAGCTTATGCAACAGCTGCTGGATACTTTACCAAGCAAGGAACAAATTCAGACCTTTCCTGTATTTAAAAATCTTCCGATGCAACAGATTCAGGTGATTAATCGTCTGGAACAGTGTCATGCCCTTGCACAGGAGCTAAAAAGCCATGCAGTCCTGGGTTTCGATTCTGAATCCAAACCGACCTTTAAAGTTGGTGAGGTTTCTACCGGGCCACATCTGATTCAGCTGGCCACTCTAGACAAAGCCTATTTATTTCAAATGAACCCGGCCATCTGGGCTTTTCTTGCACCAATTTTTGCCAATCGTGATCAGATCAAGGTTGGTTTTGGCCTGAAAAATGATGCGCACCTGTTCCGTAAAAAAGGCATTGAACTGAATAGTGTGATTGAACTATCCAAATGTTTTAAAGCTTTTGGTTTAAATAATCCGGTCGGATTAAAAAATGCCATGGCGTTGTTGTTTCAACTGAATTTCCCCAAATCGAAACGGATTAGTACTTCGAACTGGGCCAGCAAGAAGCTCAGCCCGGCACAGATTGATTATGCAGCCGCAGATGCCTACGCGCCCGTGCTGGTATTTGAAGAATTACTATGTCGGGATTTATTACCCAGAGAGATTCCCAATACTTCATTGAAATTGAGAATCCGTCCTTCATCGACGGCTTAAGCGTTTAAGTGGCGTATTGGTTCTGGCAACTTGATGTACGCATGAAAGCCGTGATGAGCACGATCGATGAGGTGGTTGTGACTTTAACAGATCTTACCGCTTCGATCATCGACCAGCTCAGTACACGACCCGTTATGGAAAACCTGATCTCCATTCAAGAGATGAATCATTAATGCCATTAAAATAAATGACCTCACTGCTACCTGTCTACGCACAGGTTTTCTTTATTCATACCGTTTAAGAGTTAGAAATTTCGACTTTATTTGCTAAGATGAATACACTCAAATTCATTCTAAAGATTAAGCAAGGAGCGAAAGCATGCTGATCATCCCTGCAATTGACCTGAAAGATGGCAAATGTGTCCGTTTAAAGCAAGGTCGTATGGAAGACGATACCGTATTTTCAGACGATCCGGTCGCAACAGCACAGCATTGGGTAAATGAAGGCGCTCGCCGCTTGCATTTAGTAGATTTAAACGGTGCTTTCGCAGGTACACCAATCCATAAGCCAGTGGTTGAAGCCATTGTCCGATCTCAGCCTGATTTGCCGATCCAGATTGGTGGCGGTATCCGTTCTCTGGAAACCATCGAGCATTATCTGCAAGCCGGTGTTTCTTTTGTGATTATTGGCACCAAAGCAGTTCAGGATCCTGAATTTGTTGAAGAAGCATGTCAAAAATTTGCTGGCCACATTATTGTGGGTATTGATGCCATGAATGGCATGGTGGCAACAGATGGCTGGGCCAATGTGACTGATGTCAAGGCTACTGACCTGGCGAAACGTTTTGCTGATGCTGGCGTGTCAAGCATTGTCTATACGGATATCGCGCGTGATGGCATGATGCAGGGTGTGAATATTGAGCAAACCGTGAATCTGGCGCAATACTCAGGTTTGCCTGTGATTGCCTCTGGTGGTGTAACCAATCTGGATGATGTGCGTAATCTGAAAGACCAACCGGGTATTTTGGGCGCAATTACCGGCCGTGCGATTTACGAAGGTACATTAAGCTTGCGTGAAGCACAGTTATTGCTAGATGAGCAACAGGCGCTATAATTAAGCCTGCTGTAAAAGAGGTCTTCGGACCTCTTTTTTATTTTTTAATTTTCTGATCTCCTGGCATGTCTACACTTATTTCCAAAAATCACTCCGGCTGGATGGTAAAAGCGCCGCAACTCGCCCTGATCCTGATCACCATTATCTGGGGCGGCAGTTTTATTACTGTGCAATACGGGCTAAATTTTAGTAGTCCGATTATGTTTGTCGGCCTGCGTTTCGCTGCGGCAGCGCTTGCCATCACCCTGATTTCACTGAAGTCGCTAAAAGGCATGAACCTGAAAGAGGTGTTTGCTGGCGTGGTGATTGGCGTCATGATCGCCATCGGCTACGGCACCCAAACTGTGGGCTTGCAGACCATCAGCAGCAGTGAGTCGGCTTTTTTAACCGCCTTGTATGTTCCACTGGTTCCGATCCTGCTCTGGCTCATGTTCCGTAAAAAACCGCATGTCATGACCTGGATCGGAGCATTGTTTGCCTTTATCGGTCTGGTGTTTTTGACAGGAAATGGCTTTGCTGCAATTCAGCTCAGTTTCGGGCAAACCCTGACTTTGCTCGGTTCCATCGCGATTGCACTGGAGATTATTTTTATCAGCTATTTTGCCGAACAGGTCAATGTACGCCGGGTCACGGTGCTGCAACTTATTTTTGCGTCCCTGTTCTGCTTTATGATTGCACCCGTATTAGGTGAATCTCAGCTACCTGAATTTCACTGGCATCTGACAGGAATTTTAGTCGGTTTAGGCATTGCCAGTGCCTTGATCCAACTGGTGATGAACTGGGCGCAGCGCATGGTCGATCCATCACAGGCGGCAATTATCTATGCCGGCGAACCGGTATGGGCCGCCCTGTTTGGCCGTCTGGCAGGAGAACGCTTACCGTCACTGGCTTTATTAGGCGGATTGATGGTGGTACTTGGCGTGATTGCCAGTGAATGGAAACCGAAGTTTTTCAGAAAACAACCAACAGAAGAATTAAAGCAAGATCTTTCTTAATTCCGCTAAATCCCCCTGAAAAAGGGGGATTTTTTTCTAAGGAAATACGACTAAAATTATTTGCTATACATCGGTCTATTGTCATTTAGGCGCATGATGCCGCGAATCGCCCGATACACAATCCAGATCCAGGCCAAAACTACCACCACCAAACAGAAGGCGGATGCACCAAATGCGACCCCTGCAAACAGGTTAGGATCTTCGCCGGTAAAGAACAAAAAGAAAAATGGAATAAAGGCGACGATATTCCAGAACAGATACCACCAGAAACTGCGGATCTGCCAGGTAAAATGGCTTTCAAAGATGGAACCGCGCACATCACGCCGTTTCACATAGTTAATGATCAACGCCACGACAGCCAGCAGGCCAGCACTAAAAATGGCCACAATATATAAAATGTACAGTGCGAAAGTCAGCGTGCGGTTTGAGTCTTTATCAATGGAATAGTTCACGTCCCCTCCTAGTACTTCCCCTAGATATTTAAACTATTCAATGGGGAAATCAGCCATATAATCAAAATGATGTTAAAGGCTATGGTACAAAAATATATCTGCCGGAAAGGTTGTTTTTGTGTTTTATGCCGTAATTTCTGCTGTGCCAGCCAGGCTGCTGGCCAGCCGCCTAAGAAGGCCACCAGATGCAAGGTATTTTCCGGAATACGGCGATTACCCAGCTGGGCCGCTTCTTTATCTTGTGCATAAAGCCAGTAGCTGAGCGCATTCATCAGGCTGACCAGCAACAACACCAATCCACTGAGTAAACCGCCCAAAGTCAAAGCCACCAGAAAAAGAATATAGAGCACACAGGCAATCTGCATCGGCTGTAATTTCTGTGTCTGCTGTGGCTTGGACGGTTTGAATTTTGCTTGCAGACTTTTGGCTTGTGCTGCTTTCAGGTACATCACTTGTTGCGCACGATAACGGCCGCGTTCATCCAGAATCACCAGATAATCCAGCGCACAGCCCACGATTGGACGTGGGCCAGGCTTGGCAAAATCCTTGATATGCAGAAATACGCGATCTTTGGCCGGATCACTAGGCTGGATAAAACCATAACCCTGATCATCAAACCATTCCACCAAACGTCCCTGATCGCGCATATCCCCTATCCTTTTTAATCTGTTTGTTTAAGCGGTGACGAATTTTAAGCGTTCAATCAGCATATTACGCATTTCGTCCGGATTTTTTTGCAAAATATCTTCGCCGGTCCGGCCTAATGCTGCATTACGCTGAGCCACCTGCAGGCGCATCATCCAGAACCGTCCTGCCGCCATGGCCAGATACAATTCCAGACAGGCGCGTTCATCACTGGTTAAAGGACGAATCGTTTCATAGGCATTTAAAAAGGCAATCGCTTTTTCTTCGTTTAAGATTACGTCAGGATATTCGGTACAGAAGTCATTTAACGTAATGGCGATATCAAACAACCATTCATCTTTATTCAGCTCATAAAAATCCAGAATGCCATTTAGCTGATCACCATCAAACAAGGTATTGTCACGGAACAGATCCGAATGAATAAAACCACGTGGACGATCCGGATATACCGCCGTCAACGCCTCATATAAACCTAATAATTTACCGAGCAAGACTTTATCGGCCGGACTTAAACTCGGCTTGATCTCTTGAGACACGGCCAGCCAATAGGCATGATCACGTACAAAATTACGCTCTAATTTAAAGTCTTTGAGTGCCACATGCATTTTCGCCTGAGCCACTGCAATCGCTTCAACTTGTGCGACGGTAGATGGCATCGGATGTTCACCCATGAGGCGTGGTGCAATCTGTGCCGGTTTATCTTTAATGCTGTGAATGGCCTTGCCTGAATGCGACAAAGGCACAGGAACGGCCAATCCAGCCTGACCCAGATGTTCCAGCACAGGAACCAGTTCACCTGCCGCCTGCTCATCCATATCCTCAAATACTGTCAGCACATATTGCTGATCTTCGCAGACTAAAAAATAGTTGGTATTTTGAATACCGCCTTGAATGGGAATCAGATCAATCACCTTTAAACCATAAGGCGCTGCAAAATCCTGAACTTCCTTTAAAGTCAAAGTGGTATAAACCGACATAGAAAACCTGCGAAAAAACTTACATAATTTTGCTAGAATACCGTTTCCATCTGCCAAGGTGTAGCGCTTGCGTGGGTGAGTTTCATAATCGGCTGTAATAATTGGAAAAATTTATGCTAGCTAAACGTATTATTCCTTGTCTGGACGTGGATAACGGCCGCGTGGTCAAGGGTGTCCAGTTCCTTGATATTCGTGATGCGGGTGACCCGGTCGAAGTGGCACGCCGTTATAATGAACAAGGTGCCGATGAAATTACTTTCCTTGATATTACTGCTACACATCATGGACGCGACACGACCTATCGAACTGTAGAACGTATGGCTGAATCAGTCTTCGTACCATTAACCGTCGGTGGTGGTGTCCGTAAAGTTGAAGATATTCGCCTGCTTTTAAATGCAGGTGCCGACAAAGTTTCGATCAACTCGGCTGCCATTTATAACCCTGAATTCGTGCAAGAAGCCTCTCAACGTTTTGGTGCACAATGTATCGTGGTTGCGATTGATGCGAAAAAGACAGGTGACCATAAATGGGAAATTTTCACCCACGGCGGCCGTAAAGAAACCGGGATTGATGCGATTGAATGGGCGGTGAAAATGGCTGACTTCGGCGCAGGTGAGTTACTGATTACTTCGATGGATGCCGATGGCACCAAAGCGGGTTACGACATTGCCCTGATGCGTGCCATTAATGACCGCGTCACGGTACCGACCATTGCTTCCGGTGGTGTGGGTAATTTACAGCATTTGGCGGACGGCATTATTCATGGTGGCGCCGATGCGGTACTGGCAGCTTCAATTTTCCATTTTGGTCAACACACCATTCCGGAAGCCAAAGCCTATATGGCAGCCCAAGGCATTGAAATGCGCCTCTGAGCCGTTTTAGATGATGATTTGATTAAAGAGTGTTTTTTTATAAACACTCTTTTTTATGACTCAGCTAAAACAACCAGGCAAATACGAGACAAAAAAAAAGGAGTCTTTCGACTCCCTATAAAACCAAGATAAGACTACAGCACTTGGTATTCAAAATAACTCATTACACCTAGAAACATATCAGTATGAGGCTTTGCTCACCGACAGGAGCAAATATAAGTGAAATCCGCAGGACAATATTGACAGTACAATCGTATTTTATTGACAAATCACGACAAAGCCTTGTTTTACTCCATAACCTGCGTATTTAACTGCTTCATTACCGTATTTTTTGCAGTATTTTTCGTCATTTCAGAGAAAGCATCGGCCGATTTAACCAGAAAATATTGTGCTGCCCAGCGGTTCAGTTTTTTCGAGATCGGGGCAGGCAAGCTCAGACCTAAAGGATTCTGTTCCTGCAAATCTGCCGAGGAAATCACCCGGGTACCGAGCAGATAATCAAACCAGGGCTTGGTGACGCACCAGTTGGCATCCTGATTACTATTCATATGATGATCATAATGCCAGGGCAATTTCTTTTTGGCCCATTCCGGTTCCAGATGAGCACGGCGATGTAAATAATAATAGTTGCCTGCACTATATAGGGCAGCCAGTGACATGCCTTTGGAGAAAGGATAAAAACTGAGTCCAAAAACGGTCGCGACGATTGCCAGTGAGGCAATTTCATTGCGGGTACGCCAGTTGTCCAGTCCTTCTACATAGCCGAAATCGGAAAATTCCGTTTTTCGCACAATCCGGTGATGCTCCCAGTGTGAACGCATACTCTCGGGTACCGGACTATAACGGCTCTGTCCCGGCCGGTGAACACCATGCAATACATATTTATGCGCAAACCATTCAAATCCATTTGCGACGACGAGTCCTGCCAGAAAACCTTTCCACATGATCTTTTACCTCTTGGTCTATTTTTAATATAGGCTAAATAAAAGACTAGATATTGACCAAAATATTCAATATGATTGACAAAATACGACAAAATAAAAGAATTAAAAATGCTGGTTCTAAAAAACTACGTAGGTTCAGTATACGGTGGTTTAGGACATTTACTTTTGGACTATTATCAGTTGAAACAGCTTGAAGTCCCTGAGAAATTATTGGCCATTCAAAATCTGGAACGCTTTGATTTCGCCCTATGGCGTGATCTGTTAACAACACTTGATCAACAGCTGCAGCGACCGGCTTTAGGCTTGGAAATCGCGCAACTGGTTGAAGCTAAACACCTCGGTATTATTGGTTATCTGGCCCTCTCAAGTGAGACCTTGGGTGAAGCCTTCATGCGCTATCATGATTATCATCGTCTGATTTATGATGGCGGTCCACTTCAGCTGCAGTGGCAAGGCGATTATCTGTCGATTGGCTGGGTTGAAGTTCCGTTTCATCTGAATACCCAATTGACCGATGAAATTGCGATTGCGCTCATGACGGAATTCCTGAAAGCCAATGTTCAGAACCCGCACGAGGTTCAGTTATATGAAGTACATTTCCAGCATGCAATGCCTAAAAATATTGCACTTTATGAGCAGTATTTCGGCTGTAAAGTCCGCTTTTCTCAAGCCAGAAATCAGGTATTGATGCATGTCAGTGAACTGTCCAGACCTTTAAAACAGGGCGACCAAGCCTTGCAGAAACTGCTGATGCAACAGGCCAAAGCATTGCTAGAAAAGTTCCCGCACTCCACTTTGGTGGATCAGCAGCTGCAACAGGCGATTCTGATTGGCTTGCAAAAAAACCTGTTCCAGATCGAACATATTGCCGAGCAGATGAATTTTTCCGTGCGTCAGTTACAACGCCATTTGCAAAAACAGGGCAAAACCTATCAGCAACGTATGCAGGAAATCCGCTGCATGATGGCCATGCAATATCTGAAAGATCCGCACTTGAGCTTGCAGGAAACTGCCATGTTACTCGGTTATTCTGAACAGAGTGCATTTCAGCGTGCCTTTAAGCAATGGACTCAACTGACGCCGCAGCAGTGGCGCCAACAGAATATGTCAGCTGCTTAAACCACCAGCATGTTGGTTTGATATACGGGCTTCAAGCAGCGTTGATGATTTAAATCCCTTGCCCCTATTCCCTGATGATAAATATAAAAATAAGGACTTAAAAAATGGATAAATATCTTGCTGAATTGCTCGGCTCGTTCTGGCAGTCCAGTGTTTGGAGATATTGCGGGAGCAGAAAAATTAGGCTTTCAATAAAAGCCGTCTAAAAAGCCAAGATTTCTAGATTCTGTTTTTTTGCATGTTTCACATGGAATATGCAGAACATCGCGCTTAAAAATGCTTATAAAAATGGATTTTCAATTTCATCCAGATCATCACGCTGAATTTTTTCTGGCAAGTCCTGCGTGTTTTCCAGTTGTTGTACCACATCATTCAGAAAAGCCTGCAAGGCTTTGGCCACTTTCAGTCCCTGCTGATCCTTGGTGATTTGCAAGTTGCCATACAGGCTGACGCAGTCCAGATCATTTTCCAAAGTCAGATCATGAATGGCATGGGATTCGCTGCCATTTTCAAACGCTTTAAACATATCTTCTTCACCTGTCTTTGTTATTTGTCCATGAACGTCTGATGTCGATGCTACCCGAATCCCAGTTTTTTCAGCAAGCTTATTTCAACAGCTGCAAAATATATTGCAACAAGGCATCAATCAGCTGTTTCACGATGGCATCTTGCGTCGCGTTGTCTATCGTGCCGCCAGTCGCAGAGGAGGTCGAACTGCTTGAACCGGAAGACTTAAACTCGCGTTGCAGTGCCTGCAGGTTTTCTTCGGAAACCTCTTCGGCACACTGGCTTTCTGCATCCCAGTTGGAATATTCGATTTTCTGGTTGGCTTTTACGGCATTTCCGGTCAGTGGCAGCTTATAGGTATTGCGTTTCTGTTCTTCGGTAAGCTGCGGGAATAGGTTAATTCCGAGCTGTTCTTCCAGATAGCAGACACTGACAATACGCACTTTGAGCGAATTATCATTCGGTGCATAGTAAGCACCAATGGCACCGGTTTTCGGCATATAAACTGCCTTATAGACCGCGGTCGGCACAATCACGCCATTGCCAATGGTTTTCAGCTTCTTCCCGGCAAAGACCGGCCCGGTCACCACATAGACATCCTGTTTCTGCTTGGTCACAATGGCAC
Organism: Acinetobacter sp. L-24; assembly: GCF_056857555.1. The sequence goes on from NZ_JBSXNI010000038.1 coordinate 43,050, forward strand.
GGGTGGCTTCTTCCAGCTCACGCCAGACTTGCTGATTATTCTTGGGCGCTTGCGGCACCATATTGGCCAATGAAAAACTGTCAGACTGCGCAGCCTTGTTAGGCATATCCGCATTCGGTGCCATATGACCACGGTCATAACCTGAACCGCGATAATCCGCCAATGTGGCACGATGCTTCGCACTGACCCGATCTTCTTCATGGAAATTATCTTCACGGGGAATTTTCTGGCTTAAGCGTGCTGGCGTTAAGGCTTCTGCAACCCAAAGTGGCGTTTTAGATACCCCGGAATAACCGACATTAAAGCCATTAAAACACAGTGAATAGCTGTCTTTTTTCAGACTGTCTTTCATCGAATATGGCGGCACATCCCGATAAAATTGGTTCAGACAGGCAGAATCACTGGAAGAGGATAGTGACACCCACTGACTGATTTTTTCCTGGCCAAAAGCGATGGCGAAGCTACTCGAAGCCACCACGCCCAGAATGACTTTAATACTATTATCATTTAAAAACTGAAAAAAAGAGTTCTTGGATTTACGCTGCTTCTTGGCCATTCTTACACGTACTTTTTAGATCAATACAGATTTTGACCGAGCTTAACAAGCTGTATAAGTGAAGTATATCTTGGCTCTACCATTCGTTTACTAAATAAACAATAAGTATCTAAAACCCCAGCTAGTTGTAACAAACTGTCTAATTTTATTTCTTTTTAAATGAGGTTTCTCGGTGTTTGCGTAGCTTTGTTTGGCCCAGTGGATTGAGTATGTAAAGCTAACGGCCTATCTCAATTCGTAAAATTATTAGCAATGGTGTCAATCATGAATTCCAAACTCTCTAAAGCATTAGGTTTAGGATTATTCACAAGTGTGATCAGCGTAGCGGCATTTGCCGAGCCACCAGTTCAACCAGGTGAAACACTTGAAAGCTTGTCTAAAGCTAAAATTAGTACCAAGGTGAATGGTCAGGAAGCCTCTTTAGAAAGCTTGGTGAATTCTGGTCAGATCCGTCTGGTCGATCCGCGTGCAGCAGCACCGCAACCAGCCATGCCAAACACACAAGCACCAATGCCCAATGATCCAGCAATGACTCAGGCACCAAATTCAGGTACTGTTTCTCCTCAACCACCTGTCACAGAACCAGGTATGAATGAAGCAGAGGTGCCGGCCAATCTGGTTGAACCAGCCACTGAATCAGAAGTAGAAGCCAGCACGTCTATGACGACGCCTCAACAACAACCAACACTGGAAGAACAACAAGCAGCTGTACCAGCAATGTCTGAAGAGCAACAGCAAGCAGCTATTGCTTCAGAACAACCGATGCCTGAAGCACAGCAACAAGCGGCTGTGACTGAAGCAGATGTGAGCAATGAACAAACTGAAATTGCAGCTCAATCTGATGCAGAGCCAGTACTGATGGAAGAACCTTTGAATGCTGCGCCTGAAGTGCCGGCTGCGGTAGAACTCGAACAATAATCTGAAACTCATTTATTTATTGTTTCTCTCATAAAAAAACCAGAGTGTGCCTCTGGTTTTTTTTATGCTTTTTATTTTATTTACATCTGAATCTGGGTGCCCAGCTCGACCACACGGTTGGGTGGAATTTGATAGAAATCACTGACCGGACTGGTATTGCGCTGCATAGAAATAAACAGCTTTTCCCGCCACGGTGCCATGCCCTCACCCACAGTATGCATAATCCGTTCACGTGAAATAAAGAAACTGATCTGCATCAGGTCATATTCAAAATCCCATTGCTCATAGGCCTGTTGTAAAGCTTCCGGAATATTCGGCTGATCCTTAAAACCATAATAGATAAACACCCGGTAAAAATGCTCACTCAGTTTTTCCAGTTCAATCCGGTCCTGCCTGTCAACAAAAGGAATATCCCGGGTAATCACCGTCAACATGATATTGCGTTCATGCAAGACCTTATTGTGCTTAATATTATGCAACATGGCATGCGGAACAATATTTGGTGTACCGGTCAGGAAAATGGCATCGCCTGGCACAAACTTGGTGCCTTCCCCCATCGAAATACTTTTAATAAACAGATCAATCGGCAAGGCATCCTGTTCCAGCCGGTTCAGTACCAACGCACGCCCGTCTTTCCAGGTCATGAGAATCGTAAACAGTACCGCACCAATCAGAATTGGCACCCAGCCACCCGAAGCGATTTTCAAGGACGTTGAGGCCACAAAGACTAAATCCAGTGCCAGGAATGGTACAGCAAATAAAGCTACTTTCCAGACCGGCCAACGCCAGAAGCCATAGGCCAGAATCGAGATCAAAATGGTGCCGCAGAGCATGGTCATGGTCACCGCAACGCCATAAGCACTGGCCAGATTGGCACTATTTTCAAACAGTAAAATCAGGATCAGCACCGAGATAAACAACATCCAGTTAATGAAAGGCAGATAAATCTGGCCACGCTCCAATGCAGAGGTATGCTTGACTGACAGGCGCGGCAAATAACGCAATTGAATGGCTTGATTGACCATAGAAAATACCCCAGTAATGACCGCCTGTGAGGCAATCACCGCCGCTGCAGTCGCCAGTCCAATCATCGGAAATAAGGCCCAGTCTGGCAGCAGCATATAGAAAGGATTCGCCAGAGCTTCAGGACTACGCAGTAACAAGGCGCCTTGCCCGGCATAATTCAGCAATAAACATGGCAAGACAATAATGAACCAAGCCAGACGAATCGGCAGACGGCCAAAATGCCCCATATCGGCATAAATCGCTTCACCACCAGTCATGGTCAGAATGACCGCCCCCATGGTCAGAAAAGCCACATAAGGCTGGTCAACTACAAAATGATAGGCCCAGTAGGGATTCACCATCCAGAGTACAAATGGGGTCTGAATAATACTCCACAAACCAAAACCGCCAATCGACAAAAACCAGAGCATGGTTAAAGGCCCAAAAAACTTGCCCATGGTAGCTGTGCCGTGTCGCTGAACCATAAACAGTCCAGCCAAAATCCCGATGGATAAAGGCACCAGCCATTGATTGAAAATGGGTGTGGCAATACTCAGGCCTTCAATGGCTGAGAGCACGGAGATTGCCGGGGTGATAATCCCGTCACCGAAAAATAGCGATGCGCCGACAAAACCCAAAGCGATCAGGAATATTTTCTTTTGATCAGAGATTCGTGTGGTACGCAGGTTTAATGCCAACAGTGACATGATCCCGCCTTCGCCGTTGTTATCGGCACGCATGATTACCATGACATATTTAAAGCTGATGGTAAGCATCATGCACCAGAAAATCAGGGACAGGATACCGAGTACAGAAGCTTCGCTAATGGCGAGATGTGCGGTAAGGAAGCATTGGCGCAGTGCATACAGCGGACTGGTACCAATATCTCCGAAAACGACCCCAAGCGCAGCCAGTGTAATCACCGGGAGAGCTGCCTTTTGTGCAGTGCTTTGCATATATTGTCTTCGTTTTTTAACAAGCATTTTTGCGAATCATAGCACCGCATTAAAAGTTTTTCTGCAAATCAATTGTTTCAGCTTGGCACAGCTGGTTTTTTTCGCTATTATCCTCGGCCTATGGTGAGGTGTCCGAGTGGCTGAAGGAGCACGCCTGGAAAGTGTGTAAACGTTTATAGCGTTTCGAGGGTTCGAATCCCTCTCTCACCGCCAGAATTTAAAAACCCGAATCACATGATTCGGGTTTTTTTATATTTAATTTTATCCATCATCTGATTAGCAAAAAAAATCATCTGCTTAGATCTTAAAATATTATTATCCATCGCCTTATGCAAATCATTGAATTGATATCAATCCTTGTTCATAAAAATCTGTTGCAGCTCAATGCTTAATCTCAATTTTATTTTTTAAAATTTTCATTTTTCATCAGCCAAAAAACTGATGAATTGTGTAGTTTTTGTACGCCATTCATTTCAGGTTTTTATTTATGTGTTCAAACAAAAAACTGGCACAGAAATAGCTTAATTTTATTGTCATCAAAGCTATGTTATGTTGCTTATAAATCAACTAAAAGGAGAATAAAAACCACAGGATAGAAAGAAATAACCAAGTGAACCGGGCCATTCAAATTTGAATTTAAAAAATAGATACACTGCTATTCGGAGAGCGAACATGAATAACAGCGCAAACTATGCCAAACAGATTAAAAATGCAAAACGTGGCGGTTATACCCCGACCATTGCCAAGGACATCAATAAACATAAAATTCAAAAAGCCTTGAGACTCATCGAACAGTGGAGAAGCCTCGCTCAAGAACTCAAACCTCAAATGCAGTTTGATATGGCCTTTACTTTAGAGGAATGTGCACAAGAATTAGATCGTATCCTGAAAAACAGATAACTTATAACCGACTCATATCCATAACCAATCCTGTGCTTTCACCCTCGCCCATATCTGCACATATGGGCCATTTCTTTGCGCATAGCCTAAAACAGAACTTTTCATCCATCCGGTCAAAATAAACAAATCCTGCCGAAACAGTTTAAACGGTTATTTTTTGGCTTGCGTGACCAAAAAAAATCTGTAAAATGCACTCCACCATGCCGGCATAGCTCAGTTGGTAGAGCAACTGACTTGTAATCAGTAGGTCCACAGTTCGAATCCGTGTGCCGGCACCATATCTTAGCCTCGCTTTTTAGTGAGGCTTTGATGTTTCTGGGTTTTGGTATTTTCAGCTGAGTCTTCTTGCACTTTCTAGTGCTTCGATTGTGCCGTCACTTGCACATATCTCACAATCCCTTCCTGATATAATTTTCGGCATAGTTTCGCTGTCATCTGAATTTTAAAATGATCCAGTTTTGAACCTTGAGCCTGATCATCTGATGCTTTTGAATTCAAAGTTTTTTGCACATAATCCGCAAAGCCTGAAAATACCGGCTCGGACAGATCCTGAATCTGGATATTTTTAAATTCAAAACGATCCAGACAGGCATATAATGCACCCACTGTCATTAAATCTTTTAAATTCACATCGGCAGATTTCAATAAAAACTGATATTTACGCCGTTGTAATGCATTTAAATTTTCCCAACGCTCGGACAAAACCAGATGATGAAAACCAATCCGTGCATTTGAATTTAAAACACTACGGATCTGCTCCAAGAATAAAGGCACAGGACTGTGATAAGCCGCATCCAGACACAGCACCACATCAAAACGCTGGGAAAATGGCAATTCTTTTAAACGCAAAAATGACGCCTGATAAATGGCATTCAGTTCTGGCAGATGTTGCTGAATATTAGCTACACAAGCAGCCTGCAGCTCAACCCCCGCCAGATATTGCACCTGATAGTGTTGTTGCCAGTACAGCAAACTTGCACCCTGACCGCAGCCTAAATCCAGCAGTTTATCTTTTGAATTTAAATTTACAGTTTGTGCAAGGTGATCGGTGAGCATACGACAGGCAGCCGCATAATCCTGCTGACCTGCTTGCCAATACCCTAAATTGCTCCAGGGCAATTGCGCATGATCGCCCAACACAGCGGCATCAATTGCATACTTGTGCTGGGGAAGATGCTGACGCAGTGCCTGAAGCCATTGCATGGATTAATAACCCAGTTGCGGAGCAACCTCAACCACAGGTTTTAAACCCTGAAATGGTAAAGGCGCACCAAAGATTTCTGCAATCTTCATCGCTGAGGTCACTGCCGATTCCAGAATCGGCAAACCGTCACATGACCATGAACCGCAGAAGAAGACCTTACGGTTGGCATCCAGATGACGTTGCTGCAATTCCTTATTCAGTGCCACCGTATTAGCATCGACGACTGCACGCGTCAGCATGACCGATTTGATCACTTTCTTCGGATCAATCTCGGTTACCGGACGCCAGGTCTGAAACACGGCCGACTTGCCAACCAAAGAAGGTTCAATCGAGTTAAGCCACACGGTAAATTGCTGACGAGTAAATTTACGGTCCATCATATAGCTGAGTACGGCCCAGTCTTTACGTTTTGGCGGCATTACGCTGGCATCGGTATGAATCACCAGTTCGCCTTGTTCGAATTTGAATTTCTTCAATAATTCAATTTCACTGGCGAATTGTACCGGATCCAGGAACTCCTCAATTTTGGTGGTCGGTGTCGCGACAATCACCCGGTCAAACAGTTTTGAATAACCGGCCGCATTTTCAACTTTGACCTGATCGCCCTGCTCTTGTACCAGTGTAATTGCTGAACCGTCTTCAATCTGAATGCCTTCAATCAGCTTATCGACCAACGCTGGTGTACCGCCTTGCAGACGCAGTAACGCATCGCCATCGGTTAATTGACGCAGAAAAATTAACAACGGTTTAGCTGGCCATTCACCAATGGTTTTCGGATTGCAGGTACAGATGGTATATAGCACCGGCATCACCGCACCGTGCCAGAACACTTCTTCAATCTCGTTACGATTGATAAATTCTGCCAGGCTGATGTCCTGATTTTTCGATTTAAAGAATTTGGTTAATGCAACTTTTAACTGTAACAGGCCTTTGACCAGACGCCAGCCATACTGCTGCAGACCTTTACGGTTGTTGATAATCGGGATATTGCCAATTCGGCTGCGCGATGTGGTCAGCCAGGTTTCAGTTTTATCTTCAAATAACCAGCTGCAGGCCATATAGGTCCGCACCGGATAAGTTTTAATGCCCAGATGTGTGGCTAGACTCAGGGTGTTTTTCCACAGATAGGGGTTCATCACACGTAAAGGTGCGTCAATCAGGCCCCCTTCAAATTCAAGGCTATGACTGTCCATGCCGCGACCTGGAAGTGCTTCAAAAATCGTGATGTGATGCCCTGCGTCCTGGAGAATTCTGGCTGTAGCCAGTCCGGCCATGCCACTACCAATTACTGCGATATCCAAACTGATCATCCGTCATTGAAAAACTACAGAAATTATGTACCATGCGCCAATCAAACAGGTTATTAAAATCTTCCAGAATATATGTTTTTCGTAAAGGCCTTTTTGTTCAATTTCACCTGCTTTTTATTCATTTTTCTGCCTTAGTTAAAATTCCATCAAATCTAAGATTTTATTCATATTTTTATCTAAAAACTTGAAAATTCGCTTTAAAAACAAATAATTTAATTAACCATTTTTATAATCCTTGGTTGACAAATACTTTTTAAATACCTATGATTCGCAGCATAAGAAAACCATAAATTCATCCGGTTCCATTCAGATGCGTTTATGCGAAAATTGTTTAAAACGACAAGAAACTACAGCGCCTTATAAAATAAAAGCCTCTGCGAAAGCAGAGGCTTCTTTGTTTTCAGGCCTAGTCAATCATTCAGCATGGTATTGCGCTTACTTGATTGCCTCGCATAAGCCGCTTAAAAAGCATAGAGTGCAATTCCTCAATTCTCATTTTGTTCTCAAATAGAAATCAAATGGCATGATGTTTTTGTCTAGAATTCATAAATCTCTAAACTAAAAAAATAAAAAATCCAGCAACTTATGCTGGATTTTTTGCTTCAAAGAACTAGGTTTGAATTAGATTTTACCCACCAGGTCGATTGACGGCGCTAGTGTTGCTTCACCTTCTTTCCATTTTGCCGGACAAACTTCACCTGGGTGCGCATGTACATATTGTGCAGCTTTCACTTTACGAAGAAGCTCTTGTGCATCACGGCCAATACCACCCGCGTTGATTTCAATGATCTGGATTTTACCTTCTGGATCAATCACGAAAGTACCACGATCTGCCAGACCTTCAGCTTCAATCAATACTTCGAAGTTTTTAGACAAAGTCCAGGTTGGATCACCAATCAATGGATACTGGATTTTACCAATCACGTCAGAGGTATCATGCCAAGCTTTATGGGTGAAATGAGTATCGGTAGACACGCCATAGATTTCTACACCCATTTTCTGGAATTCAGCATACTGATCAGCAAGATCGCCTAATTCAGTTGGACAAACAAAGGTGAAATCTGCAGGATAGAAAAACACCACTGACCATTTTCCTTTCAGGTCTTGCTCAGAAACTTCGATGAACTGACCATTGTGGTAAGCAGTTGCATTGAATGATTTGATTTCAGTATTGATTAAACTCATGAGATATTTCCTCTGGCTTATTTCTGGGATTGCTTATCTTGTGAAGCTAGAATACGAAAAATTTCAAAATAGGTAAAACCGCAAGTTTTTATAAAAATGATCGCTTTTTTAGATCATTAATTTCTATTAGTATTGTTAATCTCATTTATTTTCTCGATGCAGAGTTGTGCTGATCAAAAGCAAGATAATGCTTTAACACTTATGATTCTTCTAATAAGTCGGGCTTTATGCAAACTCAATACCAATCTTCAAGACATAAAAAACCCACCGCATTCAGGTGGGTTTTAATGATGATTTACCGTTCTAATAGATCAAAATGGAAGGTCATCATCTAGATCTGCTGCAGGTGCTGCTGTTGGAGCAGGTGCAGATTTCGGCGCAAAACCACTCGGATTATTGTTGCCATAACCGCCGCCCTGGTTGTTGCTAAAACCGCCTTGCTGTGGCGCTGAACCATAACCTGATTGCGGGTTATTGCCATAACCACCCTGGTTGTTGTTCGCCTGATTATTGTTATTAAAGCGTGGCTGGTTAAAGCTGCTCTCGCCCTGATCGTTTTGAGGACGGCTAGAGTCCAGCATCTGCATTTGCTCACCACGGATTTCTGTCGTATAGCGTTCCTGACCATTCTGGTCAGTCCACTGACGGGTACGTAATGAACCTTCAATATATACTTTTGAGCCTTTACGAAGATATTGCTGCGCAATTTCACCTAAACGGTTATGCAACACGATACGGTGCCATTCCGTTTGTTCTTTACGTTCACCGGTACTTTTATCTGTCCACGAATCGCTGGTTGCGATCGAGAATTGAGTGAGAGAGCCACCATTTGCAAAAGTTTTGGTTTCCGGATCTTTACCCAAAGTACCCACTAAAATAACTTTATTTACACCACGCATTTGCCGTTTACTTCCTATATATTTCTGTATTTTACTTTATAAGAGTTATGCTTAAATGGCTACCTCTTTACCTAACAAGTGCGTTAATTGTTGTCGCGAAGCATCATCAATCTGCTGTTTATCGACTTTTACATAGGCAACTTGCTGTTCAGACATCACCACGACCTCTTCAATACCACGAATCGCCAAAAGCTGAGAAGTCCATTCGTCAGTTTGTCTGCTTTCCGGCAATCGCAGTACCAGCGATGACAGATAGCGTGGCTGAGCCAGGCCAAAACTCATCAGCAGCCAGATGATCGCGATTCCTGTCAGGATACTCCAGCCCATCGAGGTATTGTTTAGCAGCAGCAATTGTCCGCCAATCATACCGCCAAAGAAAGCCCCTAAAAACTGGCTGCTGGCATTTACGCCCATTGCCGTCGCTTTGGACTGGATCGGTGCCGCTTTCGACAACCAGGACGGCAACAGGGCTTCCATCACATTAAAGGCAATGAAGAACAACCCTAAACCAATCAGCAAGACATATTTGGATTCAAAACCAAATGCCATCACCATTAAACCCAGAATAATACCGGTAATGGCCACCAGAAAAATCGCCCGCATTTTGTGGTATTTTTCTGCCAGGATAATACTCGGAAAAGCAAAAAACAGGCTCAGTACCAACAGCGGCAAATATACCCAGCCATGACTGGAAAGTGGCAGATCAGCAAATTCGATCAGCTGTGAAGGCACATAGATAAACATGGCGGTGAGCAATAAATGCAGGGTAAAGACCGACACATGCAGACGATTCAGATCCCCGATTTTGATTACCTGTTTCAACTGTGCCAGATAGCCCTGCTGAAAGTTTTTATGATGCCGCGTGACTTTCGGCACCATCAGCAGCATGGCAATCGCCGCCAGGCCCATCACCGTGGTGACCCAGAACAACCCAGAGATGCCCACCAGACCCGTTAGCCAAGGCCCCAGACTAAAGGCCACCACAAAGGACAGGCCGATACTCATGCCCATCATTGCCATGGCTTTCATACGGTTTTCTTCACGGGTGACATCTGCCAGCAGTGCCATCACCACAGCCGATACCGCACCACCGCCAGCGATTGCACGGCCGATAATCACGCCATAAATGGTGTCCGACATGGCCGCAATCGCACCGCCCAGCGCAAATAATAGCAGCCCTAAAACCACCAGTGGCTTACGGCTGTAACGATCCGCAATCAGGCTGAATGGAATCTGTAACAGTGCCTGGGTCAGACCATAGACCCCGACCGCCAAACCGATCAGTGCAGGCGTCGCATATTGATATGCCTGCCCTGCCACAGAAAACACCGGGATAATCATAAACAACCCCAGCATGCGCAGTGCAAAAATACTGCTCAGGGCAAAGGTTGAACGACGTTCTAAAGCATTCATCATAAATTATGGCGATTGGGTTAATTAATTTGGAGCCCAGATTATAGGACATTCAGCTCATTAATAAGACATGAATTTTATTTGAAATAAAGATGATGCCAATCTAAAAACAAAAAAAGCGCAGCCGGAGCTACGCTTTCATTCAGGGACAGTGCTTTATTTGTCTAAAGCTGCCTGACGTTTCTTGTACTGAATCGAGGCGAATACTGCCCAGACAATAAAAGCCACACCGATCAGACCGGTCACCACTTCTGGTACATGCAGACCGGTTCCACTGGCAATCATAATGAAAGCCAGTGCACCGATGGCATAATGCGCACCATGTTCCAGGTAGATATAGGCATCCAATGTGCCCTGCTCAACCAGATAAATCGTCATTGAACGGACAAAGATCGCACCAATTGCCAGACCCAGCATGATGATGACCACGTCTGAGGTAATCGCAAAGGCACCGATCACGCCATCAAAACTGAAAGAGGCATCCAGGACTTCTAGATAGAGGAAACCACCAATACCGGCTTTCACTACACCCGTTGGTACGCCATTTTCACCATGACGAATGGCATTGCCTTCTTCATCGACTTCCGGTTCACCACCGAGCATATGGCTCAGAACCTGCACCCCGATATAAATCACAATGCCCCAGATTCCGGCCATAGTCACTGCCAGACGTTTGGCTTCATCGACATTGGCTGCCATGATTAACAAGGCCACCAGTGCAATAAACACCGACATTGCCGGCACATTGGCCAAATTAGACAGACGGCGTTCCACCCGTCTGAACCAGTGCGTATCTTTTTCTTCATCCAGGAAGAAGTTCAGGAATACCATCAACAGGAAAGCACCACCAAAAGCAGCAATTTCAGGATGATGTGCCATTAAACGTGCTGAATATTCTTTCGGATCATTCAGGGCCAGACGTACTACTTCCATAAAGCCCAGGTCTGCAGTCACTGCAACAATGACCACTGGGAAGATCAAACGCATCCCGAAAACTGCAATCAGAATACCGACTGTCAGGAACAGCATTTTCCAGAAATGATCCCAACCCCGTAGGACTGAGGCATTGACAACCGCGTTATCAAAGGACAACGACACTTCCATAATCGCCAGAATAGCGGTAATGGTCAGCGCTGTGAGCATGGTTTGCAGGCCTGCGTCAGGACCATGGGTATAACCCCAATACGCAGACAAACCAAGACACACGATCGAAAATGCAATCGAGAAACCAAAATGTTTCAACATACACAACGACCTTGGATAAATTAAATAAATGTATGGCTGCGAGAGAGCAGCTATACGAATAGGAAAAGTTAAGCTAATTATGAAACTTTTAGCGCATAAACCAAAGCACTTCCTGAGCTGTTTTATCTTATTTTCTGTTTTTAAAATTTGCCGATCTTTTAAACAGCCCGATCTTTGCTATAGTGCCGCATGGTTTAACTTGAACTGCAAAGGATTTTCAGCATGAGTTTTTCACAAGAGGTATGGCAACGTAATCTCGGACTTTATCAGAAGACCCTGGCCCTGCCCTTTAATCAGCAACTGGCGCAAGGTACTTTAAGCCGTGAAGCCTTTAGTCATTATGTGATTCAGGATGCGCATTATTTACTGGCCTATGGCCGTGCACTGGCCGTGTGTGCCGCCAAAGCTTTTGAAGCGGACGATGTAATCCAGTTTGCCGAGGCAGCCAAAATTGCGATTGTGGTGGAACGTAGCCTGCATGATGGCTTTATGCAAGATTTTGGCATTAGCAAAGAGCAATTTGAGCAGACACCGTTGACGCTGGCATGTCATCACTATACTTCTTATCTGACTTCGACCGCCTGGTCAGAAAGCTACCCGGTGGTGCTAGCCTCGTTGCTGCCTTGTTTCTGGATTTATGCCGAAGTTGGTAAAGATATTGTCGACAACTCTGCGCCGAATAATCCGTATCAAGCCTGGGTGGATACCTATTCAGGAGAGGAATTCCACACTGCGGTGCGGAATGTGATTGCGACCGTTGACCGTGTTGCAGCGCGTGTTGATGCCGATACACTAGAAAAAATGCATGCAGCTTATACGCATGCTGCCCGTCTGGAATGGTTATTCTGGGACAGTGCCTTTGAGCAACGCCAGTGGCCTGGTCTGGATGAATAAGACGAATAGAAAAAGCCCTGTTTAAGACAGGGCTTTTCGGTTATAGCCGTTCAAAAAAAATTTCTACTGTCATGAATTGATCATAAAAACGGCTTAGTCTGAAAAAAAACAAGGATAGAACGGGCCGGTACGCTAGACCTAGCTATAAGCCCAAAATTGCCGCACAATAATTGAGAATAATTATCAATTAATAAAATCAATCCCGGAAAGAGGCAGATGATATGAATACTTTAGGCACCGAAGCGATTCGGGCATTTTTTACCCTGCAATGTTGCTGGTTCAACAATGAAGAAATCTATCTGGAACAAGGCTGTCTAGATTGTGGTTCGGCAGCCACTTATCTGATTTACCATACCAACACGCATATCCAAAAACATCTACTGAAATTTATTGAAAAGTATCGCTGTCATCAGGCACGCCGTAACGATTTGCTCGACTTGGATTTTTTCCGAAAAGACTATGAGGACTTTCTGCACATTCTGGAAAATGAAGTCAATTTTTATGCACGTCTGCATCATGATGTGCTACGTGACCGCTGTTTTGAAGAGATTGAGTCTATCTTTGAACGCCGTTATGCAGCGGCTTGTTAAGTATTTACCTTGTACATGATGATTGTGAATATTTAAATGATCTGCTGTTGTGTTTCTTAATTTTGTGATGAATTGACCAATCACCGACATAACTTGACGTTTAAAATACTTTTATTTGCACTTGAACATTTTTCATCCGGTATCATATAAGGGTTTTTGATGAATATTCTAGGATCCTTGCATGAGCCAAAGCCACATCCGTATTCGAGGCGCACGTACCCATAACCTGAAAAATGTGAACCTTGATATACCACGCGACAAGTTTGTGGTGATTACGGGACTGTCTGGTTCAGGTAAGTCCTCGCTTGCCTTTGATACCTTATATGCCGAAGGTCAGCGCCGTTATGTGGAATCGCTGTCTGCCTATGCCCGCCAGTTCCTTTCCCAGATGGAAAAACCGGAAGTGGATTCGATTGAGGGCTTGAGTCCAGCCATCGCCATCGAGCAGAAATCTACCAGCCATAACCCACGTTCTACCGTGGGAACCATTACCGAAATTTATGACTATTTACGTCTACTGTATGCGCGTGTCGGTACACCGTTCTGTCCTGAACATGACCTGCCGATGGTGGCACAAACAGTCACTGAAATGGTTGATGCAGTCAAAGCACTGGAAGAAGGCACTGCGCTGTTATTGTTAGCACCGGTCGTGCGCGAACGTAAGGGCGAATATACAGCGCTGTTTGAACAGCTACAAAGTCAGGGTTTTGTCCGCGCCCGAGTGGATGGCGAGATCATGGAAATTGATCCACCACCTGAGCTGGATAAAAAGAAAAAACATACCATTGAAGTGGTGGTCGACCGCTTTAAGGTTCGTGATGATCTGGGTAACCGTATTGCAGAAAGTTTTGAAACCGCGCTACGTCTCGGTGGTAATATCGCGATTTTATCCTGGATGAAGGGCGAGCATAACGATCGTGTGTTTTCAGCCAAACACTCCTGCCCGGAATGTGACCGTGCAGTGGCTGAACTGGAACCACGCCTGTTTTCATTCAACAATCCTTTTGGTGCCTGTCCGGTCTGTGATGGTCTAGGGACCCGCAGCCATTTCAGTGCCGACAAACTGATTCCCAATCCTGAAGTCAGCGTTAGCCAAGGCGCGATTCGTGGCTGGGACCGTCAGCGTCCTTACTATTACAGCATGATCCAGAAAGTCGCCGAGCATTTTGGTTTTTCGCTAGAAACGCCGTGGAATGAACTGGATGCCGATACCAAGAAAAAATTTCTGTACGGCACCGGCAAAGAAAAAATTGATCTGAGCTATATCGATGAGCGTGGTCGTCGCCATAATCGGGTCATTCCTTTTGAAGGAATTTTGCCGCATCTGGAACGCCGTTATCGTGAAACTGAAAGTAATTATGTCCGTGATGATCTGGCGCAATATTTATCCAATGCTGCCTGTGATGCCTGTGATGGTTCACGTCTAAATGAAATTTCGCGTAATGTGAAAATTCTGGACAAGACCATTGCCGATATTACCCGTATGTCGATTGGCGATGCTGAAAGCTATTATCAAGACATTCATCTGGAAGGTGCACGTGGTGAAATCGCTGACAAGATTTTCAAGGAAATCCGTGAACGTCTGCACTTTCTGGTTTCGGTCGGCCTGAACTATCTCAGCCTGTCACGTTCAGCTGAAACTCTGTCTGGTGGTGAAGCGCAGCGAATCCGTCTGGCCTCACAGATCGGTGCCGGTTTGATGGGCGTCATGTATGTGCTGGATGAACCATCAATTGGTCTGCATCAGCGTGATAACGACCGTCTGTTACAGACCTTGATCCGTCTGCGTGACCTAGGCAATACCGTCTTGGTGGTCGAGCATGATGAAGATGCGATTCGTGCCGCTGACCATATTATTGATATCGGTCCGGGTGCCGGTGTACATGGCGGGCATGTGATTGCCGAAGGGACTTATGATGAAATTCTGGCCAATCCGGACTCGCTGACCGGAAAATATTTATCCGGAAAATTAAAAATTGAAGTGCCGAAAAAACGGATTCAACCGCCTAAGCCTAAAGAACAGATCAAGCTGATGGGAGCATCCGGGCATAACCTGAAAAAAGTCGATCTGACCATTCCTTTAGGTATTATGACCTGTGTTACCGGGGTGTCCGGTTCAGGTAAATCGACCTTGATTAACCGGACTTTGTTACCTTTGGCGGCGACCCAGCTCAATGGTGCCACCACTTTAACTTCGGAAAAGTTTGAATCGATTGATGGTTTACAGTTCCTCGACAAAGTGGTGGATATTGACCAGAGTCCGATTGGACGTACCCCGCGTTCCAATCCGGCGACTTATACCGGCCTATTTACCCCGATTCGTGAACTGTTTTCACAGACGCAAGAAGCCAAGGCACGCGGTTATGCTGCCGGTCGTTTCTCGTTTAACGTGAAAGGTGGCCGCTGTGAAGCCTGTGAAGGTGACGGCATGATCAAGGTAGCGATGCACTTCCTACCGGATATGTATGTGCCATGTGATGCCTGTCATGGCAAACGCTATAATCGTGAAACGCTGGAAGTAAACTATAAGGGCAAGAATATTTCCGATGTCTTGCAGATGACCGTTGAAGATGCCATGCATTTCTTCGATGCGATTCCGGTGATTCACCGTCGTCTGGAAACATTACATCAGGTCGGTTTGGGCTATATACGTCTGGGTCAGTCTGCGACCACTCTTTCTGGTGGTGAAGCACAGCGTGTCAAACTGGCACGTGAACTGGCCAAACGCGATACTGGTCAAACCCTATATATTCTGGATGAACCGACCACGGGTCTGCATTTCCATGATATTGCCAAACTGCTGGATATCCTGCATCAGCTCCGTGACAAGGGTAATACCATTGTGGTGATTGAACATAATCTGGACGTAATTAAAACTGCCGACTGGGTGGTGGACTTAGGCCCTGAAGGTGGTTCGGGTGGCGGTATGATTGTCGCGGAAGGAACGCCTGAACAGGTCGTGAAAGTCAAAGCTTCTCATACGGGTAAATTTTTGAAACCGTTGTTGAAGTGATTTAATTTTTTAAATCCTCCCCAACCCTCCTTTGAAAAAGGAGGGGGCTTTTCTCTTTATCTGGCGTCATATAGGACTTAGGGTTAGGGGAGATTTTATCCACCCAATAAGTATGATAAAACGGTGAATCATTCACCGTTTTTTTATTTAGGAAAAATATGCGGTTTTCGGAACGGAATGGATATAAGCCTATTCGTAGTATTATTCAAAAAGAAAGTATGGATGAACGTCTAAGAGTTAGTCTTTGGAATGTATTGCATGAATGTTTATGGGATAGAGCTTTCAGCAATCAAGAGTCTTTTTGCACTTTAGACTCACATCTCGGTAAGCTTATAAAATCGTATTGGTCAACCTTCTTTCAATTACCTTTAGACCTTATACCAGAAGAATTTGAAGAAGCATTACAACAAATTAGAAAATATTTTTTCAATTTCAAATGGTATGAAACTTATGATTTTATTGAAAATACAATAGAGTATTATCCAACATGGTATGTATCGCCTAACTTCAAATTTATAGATGATCTAAACAATGTTTTAGAACGAGAAAACAGCGCTTATAGAATAATTAATGAGCATGTTATTGAAATTACATCTGAACAAGAAATTCAATCCATCGAAACTGCTTTAGAAAATACAAATCAATATTTAGGTGTTCAACAACATTTAAATCAAGCTTTAAAACTGATGTCAGATCGTCAAAAGCCTGACTATCGAAATTCAATTAAAGAATCTGTTTCGGCATTAGAAGGTATGTGTCAAAAAATATTAAAGAAGGACAAAGTAACTTTAGGTGATGCAATTGGTCAAATTGAAAAACAATATCCAATACATCCTGCATTAAAAGCCAGTATTAAATCTTTATATGGTTATACATCCGATGCAGATGGTATTCGCCATGCAATGTTAGACGAATCAAATCTTTCTTATATCGATGCAAAATTTATGCTTGTTGCCTGCACAAATTTTATTAACTATCTGATCGACAAAACCAGAGATCATCCAAATTAGATCACATGACTGGCGACATGGATGTCGCCCGTTCGACTGTGCTAAAGGGACTTAGCATCAGTCGAACAAATGCATTTTGCTACTTTTGTGCAGTTCAAAAGTAGAGAAAACAGTCTTTTGAACTAAACCTCTGCCACCGCATTACGTCCTTTGGCCTTTGCTGCAAACAAAGCATCATCTGCATTTGACAATAAAGCCATCCAGGACACGGCACCAATGGCAACCCCAATACTGACCGAAATCTGAATCTCGTCTCCTGCTGCAGTCACAATATGACGCTCAGCCACTTCAGCCCGAATGTTATCGGCCACAATCAATGCCTGCTGCATCTGGATATTTTCAATCAGCACCAGAAATTCATCGCCCCCATAACGTACCAGCAAATCTGTAGCACGGACATTGGCCTTTAAACGCTCGGCCACCAGCTGAATCACCTGATCGCCAATAATATGCCCATATTGATCATTCACCTGTTTAAAATGATCAATATCAATAATCATCAAACAGGTTTGGCTCAATTGACCCGGCTGATTTTCCATAAAACGAATATATTCTTCTAGCGCGAAACGGTTCGATAATCCGGTCAAGGAATCGGAATGGGCAATATTCTTTAAACGGAATTCCAGCGCATCACGTTCTTGCAACATCTGTTGCAATTTCTGAATGGCAGCGAATAAAGAATCAGAATGATTCACTTCACGCAGCCGCATATCAATTTTCTGACGACCCGAGTTTTTAGACAAACTCAACAACATGCGGCGTGCCTGAATCAGCGGCAGAAAAACCTGTTTACGTGCAAAAATCATGGTTGAAATCGCGGTCAGTAATGAAATCAGTGATACCAGTACACTCCAGATCAAACGCTGCATATTGCTGTTCATTTCTTGAATAGCCGCATCTCTGCTGTATTGCAGCAGGTAAGTTTGCAGATCCACCACAGTCGCAAATTTATCTACAATCGCTTCAGTCAGCTCTGTTCCGCTTAAACGGTAGTCACGTTGTTCCAGACTGTCACTGATCAGCTCACTCACAATGGGTAAGCCCTGCTGAATAAACTCCGTTTCTACCCGCCGATGTAAACGGATGAATTCCTCAGTCTTATCTTGAACAGGTTGAATGGTATCAATCAAGGCCCACAAATAACGTACCTGATGTTGGGTCTGTAAAGAGCGGGTAATATTTTCAGTCGGGAGCGGCGTTTCAAATGTCACATGCGCCATGACGGACGAGGCAACCCGCCCCGCCTGATCGCGCAAATCAGATAAAAATAGAATCTGGCTGATATAGTTATTCAGAGGGGTGGACGAGCTATCTGAAGCCACCGCCACGTCACGCAAAAGTTCACGGCAACTTTCCCAGGCAGCAAACATGGCCAGAATTGCCTGATCAAGCTCTTGCGCACTGCGTTGCTGACGTGGCATCCGGGTATAGGCATCAACCTGTGCACGTCCTTTTTTCAAACTATTTTCAAGCTGTGAAAGTTGCTGACTCAGGTTATTAAACCCGACCTCCGTCAAGACATCCGCGGTCTGGGACAATTGCCGATCCACCTGTTGACGATAGCTGATTAACTCTTGCTGATGCTGGGCAAATGCCTGCACCGAACTGGACATGGCTTTATTGGCAGGCGCACGCTCACGCGAAATTTTATTCGCCAGATCAGCGACCTGCTGTAAGGCATTCAATTGTTGATAAGTTTGTCTGGATTTTAAATAACTTTGACTGCTACTCACAATTAAGGGAATACAGATGCAAAGTAAACATAAAATAATAATCGACATCGACCAGTACAAACGTTTACTGATCCACTCAGAGCGTAAGGTATTCATGCTGTTGTATTACGCCCCAATATGACAAGCAAAGCTAAATAGATTGATTATTATACAAATAAAACAGGATGGTCTTAAAGCGTTTAGTCTTACTTCACTTATGTTTTTAATGAATTTTTATCATCTATTATTTTTCAGATACTTAAGTTGGTTCATTTGAACCTTTAATGCAGGTTTTCGTGACCATAGCTCTCTATAAAGTCTTACAAAAACAAGGGAATTTAAGCAGCTAAAAAAATATAAAAACTTGCTTTCTGCACTATTTACACCTGCAACAAATAGGTGCATAATGCACCGCATTAGGGCGAGTTAAATTATTCCTCAGCAGATATTTTAGTTTACCCGCAAATTTTGGCGAAAAAACCCCGATTTTCTATGAAAATTGGGGTTTTTTTTAGCTATTGAATTTTAGACCTACATTTTTACTTTTTAATATGCACTATTTTGGTGCTTAAAATTATTATAATATTTCTTCTTATCATCTTTTTTAATTAAAGGTTTTTCAGAAACGGAATGATCCGAAATAAAAAATGCTGGACAAAAAAAGCCCAACCTTGGGGAAAGCTGGGCGATAAAACAAAAAATTGTGGAGAATCAGGCTAAATCACTATAAAAGTGTGAACTCTAACTTGATTTTCATATTATGTAAAATTCCCCTCAAAATGTAAAGCCGATTGCTCCAGTCAAGATTATAAAACATGCCCATTTAGCTCAAAAAACAGACACCTATTCTAAGATCCAAGCTGATGATGCTTTAAAATCAAGCAATCCAATCAAAGACCTGATGCGCCAGACATTTTGCACTTCTTGACACATTTATGAATTAACTCACCTATTATTAATTGTTTTAATAGATAAATATATTATAATTAATCGTATTAATTGATTAAAATAACAACATAATTTCTCCTTAATCTTTAGTCCCGATTCTATATTTAAAGTCTAGATTTTTGTTATACAAGAGTTTTTATATAAAATAGCTTCGGAGCCTAATACTTGAATTTTACACAAAATTAATACAATGATTTAGCTTAAAAAAATAGCGATTTCGAATTGGATTGACTTAATAAATTGTTACAATACAATACGTTTTATGTTGTACATCTTTTGTAACAAAATGGTAAATATCATGAAAAAACTAGGTTTAGCCACTGCTGTATTATTAGCGATGACCGGTGCTCAAGCATATCAATTCGAAGTTCAAGGTCAGTCAGAGTACATCGACAACACTGCAAATGACAAAGACTTCACTGGCGCTGTTCAAGGTACTTACTACTTCAAAGATGTAGACGCTTCTAAAGGTCCTTTAGCTGAAGCTGCTTTCCTGAACCAAGCTTCTAATGTTGCTCTAGCGTATAGCTATGGCGAAAACGGTCAAGAAGAAGCTGGACGTTCACGTACTGTAAATCATACTTACGGCGTAAAAGGTGAAGCTTACGTTCCAACTTCAGTTGTGCCTGTTTATGCAAGCGCTTCTTATAGCCATACCATTGCTGATAGCAAAACTGCTAACGCAACTGACGATCAAGGCGACCGTTATGCATTAGAACTTGGTGCTTTAGTTGCTCCTAACTTCTTAGTTGCTGTTGGTTATACCAGCGTTGCTGACCAAGCTTCTTTAGATGCATTCAATATTGTGTCTAACGGCGTTGCTAAAGCTGCTCTTGAATCTGCAACAATTGCTGATAAGACAGATGCGATCACTGCACGTACTAAATACGTTGGTGCAATCGACGGTACTAACATGTCAATTGGTTTTGAAAGCGGTTTAGTTTATGGTGAAGATACTGCCTACAACTTAGGTACAACTCTTTTCCTTAACCCACAGTTAAGCGTTGGTGCTTCTTATATGGAATCTAGCTTTGCTGGTTCTCCAGACAAAGCTTGGGGCGCGAACGTAAACTACTTCATTACTCCTGCTGTTGCAGTTGGCGCATCTTATGTAAATGCTAACTACGAAGCAAATCTTGCGCAAACTGCTCAAGTTCGTGATACTCAAACGATCGGCGTAAATGCCAAATTCCGTTTCTAATTTCTGATTAGATTCTGAATCAAAAAAGGACGCATATTGCATCCTTTTTTATTGTTTTATGACTCTATTTACTCAGGCGTACGTACCAGACTTAAGAAGTGCAAATGACGTTCATATTGATCAATGATATCCTGCAATAGATCTTCTTGCGTCCACTCCATCACATCATAACCCTGCCCACCTTCTCTTAAAAAGACTTCTGCCTGATAGGAATCTACTCCCGCATTCTCCAGTTCAGCCATAAAGCTTGGACTTAAAGTCTGAGTGGCATTGACCTGATAGATAAAATTAATTTCATCCTGATGATCAACACGGAGCTGTATACCGTCTTCTAGCGGGCTAATCGCTACATGTAATCGGCGCCGTTTCAATTCACTTTGAAAGCTGAGAAATGCCTTATTCACCGTATTGTGAATATACTGCTGCACCTCTTCCTGAGTATGCGGATAATGCATGATCAGGCCTAAGCGCTGTTGCCAGCTGCGTGGATTCTGGATCGCACGCGGGGTAATCCGTGCGGCTTGCAGTGCATGCATTTTGGTGACATCCAGATGTAGGGCTTTGATTAATCCCCAACACATCAGCAGCATAATAAATGTAAATGGCAAAGCGCTCATAATCGTGGCCGATTGCAAGGCCTCTAAGCCACCGGCCAGCAAAAGGATGATGGCTAATAAAGCCATGAGTACGGTCCAGAACAGACGCTGCCAAGTCGGTGAATTATCACTTTTCGCTGTCAGATAATCAGTCACCAATGCCCCTGAATCGGCAGAAGTCACAAAGAACAGCATGACCAGTAAAGTTGCAATGATGCTGGTCACTGAGCTGAAAGGCAGATTGTTCAGAAACTCAAATAGGGCCACTGATGAATCACGCTGAACTGCCTCTAATAAGCCAGTATTGGCTTCATGCATAATGCTGTACAGTGCGGCATTGCCCATAAAGCCCATCCAGATCAGGGTAAATCCAGTCGGAATCAGCAATACACCCACGATAAATTCACGAATACTGCGGCCTTCCGAGACCCGGGCAATAAACATCCCGACAAATGGCGACCAGGAAATCCACCAGGCCCAGTACATGATGGTCCAGCCCCCAATCCAGCCACTTGGCTGATAGGCATACAGATTAAAGGTCATACTGAACAGATTTGAAACATACTGGCCGGCATTCTGAATAGTCGTCTGTAACAGATAAATACTCGGACCTGCCACAAAGACAAAAATCAGCAACAGCAGTGCAAGTACCAAATTTAGTTCAGATAAACGTTTAATTCCTTTGTCTAATCCAAAAAATACAGAAGTCGCCGCCATGGCACTGACCACAATAATCAAAATGACCTGAGTACTGGGTGCCTGTTCAATGCCAAACAAATAGTTCAAACCTGAATTGATTTGGGTCACCCCGAAACCAAGCGTAGTAGCGACACCAAATACCGTACCAATGGTGGCAAAGGTATCGACGCCATCTCCAATCGGTCCATAGATCTTTTGACCAATCAGCGGATACAAGGCCGAACGGATTTTTAAAGGCAATTGATGCCGATAAGCAAAATAAGCTAACGACAGGCCAACAAGCGTATAAATGGCCCAGGCATGTAAGCCCCAGTGGAAAAAGGTGACCCGCATAGATTGTTGTGCAGCCAGTACGGTTTCAGGTTCACCGGCAGGTGGCGTGACATAATGCATCACCGGTTCGGCCACACCAAAGAACATCAGGCCAATCCCCATGCCTGCGGTGAATAACATCGCAAACCAGGAGGCACTGCTATATTTCGGTTGACTATGCTCGGGCCCCAGTTTGATTTTGCCCATATCCGACAGGGCAATATAAGCCAGAAGGATGATAAATATCGCCACCGACAATACATAGAACCAGCTAAAGGACGTGGTAATCCACTGGTTCAGTTGCTGGGTAAAAACTGAAAAAGCATCGGGTGCAAATACGACCAACGCTAAAAATATCGCAATAATGGCGACAGTACTGATAAAAACATTTGGATTGATATTGGCAAAACAGGATGGTTTTGTGGAAGGCATACATCCTCCATTTTTTAAAAATTGGATCGACAAACAGCGTCAAATAATTATTGGTAAGGTCAAAATGATCAGACAGATTCAGTCTATGGGAGCTAGATCTCCTGCTATTTTAGGATGTGACACAAAATAAAGCCGTTAAGTTACTGTAACAAATACAATAAAAGGATGAGTCTCATTGCCCAGGCGGGTTTTCTCTATTTTTCACGTTCTTTTTATGCGGTAGACGTGCGATATATTGCAAGGCAATTAAGCGGGATACAATCAGCGCCAGATACATCACCCCGACAAACATCTGGATAATGGCTAGCATCCGTGCGACCGGACTGACCGGCATGATATCAGACAGTCCTGTTGCAGATTGCACACTGAAACTAAGAAAAATCAGATCCAGCCAGGGTTGATAGGCTTGCAGATCGGGGTCTGAAAAGCTGTACGGCACCAAGAGCTGGCAAGTACTGTAAAGAAAGGCAAAGCCCCAGGCCAGCAAGGTAAATACCGCCCCAGCGGCAAAGAGTTCATCCTTGGTCAGATAGCGGTCATGAAACATATAACGTAGCAGGCCATAGGCTGCACTGAAATAAGCACCGGCTTCAAACAGGTTGGCGGTGACATGGATCCAGGTATAACGCAGGCCCAGCACAATCAAAGAGGAGAAGAAAATCGCGCCGGCGACAAAGCTGAGTCCTAAAATGGTAAACATCGGAGTCTGGCGAATGACTCTGGCAATCACCAGCAAAACCAGAACACCCAGCACCCAGGTTCCCGCCCGATAAGACACGCTTTCATAACTCAATACCGACAAGATCAAGATCAGCAATTGCAGGCACAACAACCATGCCGAAGGCAAATGGGTAAAGCTGTTCCAGAACTGTTGCAGAGATTGCTTCATAATGCCCTTCTTGTTGCTCTTCTTGTTACTATCGTCATGTAGGGAACACATTGTTATTGTTAGCAGCTTTTAACATAGCATGCTTAAATCCGCTTGCAGATATGCGATTTGTATGAAAATTACTGAAATAACGCTGCACAAATGCAGCCATCTCAATTCAATACGGCGCTTATGCTAAAGAGAAAGCTTGATTATATCTCCATAAAAAAAGCCCCTGACGGGGCTTTCTTAGCGTAGCGCAGATCTTAGTGATCCGATGCGCCTGAGATACCAATACCGGTTTGTGAACGTACAAACTGGGCATCAAAGGCTTTGCGTTCTGCCTGAGCCTGTGCCGAATTATCCGTCACAGAGAACAACCAGCAGCACAAGAATGACAATGGCATCGCGAAGATTGCAGGACCATTGAACGGGTTCACTGGCGTATCAGAAATACCCAAAGTATCGACCCATACTGCTTTAGACAGCACAATCAAGGTTACTGCGGTTACCAGACCTGCAACACCACCAATCACGGCACCACGTGTCGTCAAGCCTTTCCAGAACATAGACAATACCAGTACCGGGAAGTTGGCACATGCCGCAACAGAGAATGCCAGACCGACCATGAAGGCTACGTTTTGTTTCTCGAACAGAATCCCGAGAATCATCGCGAAGATCGCAAGACCTAAAGTCGCAATTTTAGACATACGTAGTTCAGATTCAGGCGTGGTTTGGCCTTTCTTCAACACGTTGGCATACAAGTCATGCGAAATTGCTGAAGCACCTGACAGGGTCAAACCAGCAACGACTGCAAGAATCGTGGCAAATGCAACTGCAGAAATGAAGCCCATGAACAGGTCACCGCCCACTGCATCAGACAGGTGCACCGCCGCCATGTTATTACCACCCACCAGCTCCAGCTTGCCAGTCACAGCCATTTTCGCAACATCAAGGAATTGCGGGTTGTTCGATACATATAGAATCGCACCAAAACCAATGATGAAGGTTAATAGGTAGAAATAACCAATAAAACCTGTAGCAACTACGACTGATTTACGCGCTTCTTTGGCATCTTTTACCGTGAAGAAACGCATCAGGATATGTGGCAGACCTGCGGTACCAAACATCAATGCCAGACCTAAAGAGATTGCATCAATCGGATTAGACGCCAGACTACCCGGACCCATGATTTTGGTCGCATCTGTCAGGCTCAAGTCATGCACTTTTGAATAAACACCAATCGCCTGTTCAAACATGTTGGTAAAACTGAAGCCCACGCCTTTCATGACCATGAATGCCATAAAGGTCGCACCAGACAGCAACATTACCGCCTTGATGATCTGTACCCAAGTGGTTGCCAACATACCGCCGAACATCACGTAAGCCATCATCAACAAGCCAACGATCACGACTGCAATATTATAGTTCAGACCGAATAGAAGTTTAATCAGCTGACCTGCACCCACCATCTGTGCAATCAGGTAGAACGCAACCACAACCAGCGAGCTTAAAGCAGCCAAGGTACGTACCGGTTTTTCCTGTAGACGGAAAGACACTACGTCTGACAGGTTGTATTTACCCAAGTTACGCAGACGTTCTGCCACCAGGAACAATACGATCGGCCAGCCCACCATGAAACCCAGTGAATAAAGCAAGCCATCAAAACCGGACAGGAACACCATCGCGGAAATACCCAGGAACGATGCAGCTGACATATAGTCACCGGCAATGGCCAGGCCATTCTGGAAACCGGAAATACCGCCACCGGCCGTATAGAAGTCTTTGGTATTGGTGGTTTGTTTTGCTGCCCATTTGGTAATAAACAGCGTAGCACCTACGAAAATCACAAACATGATAATCGCATGCCAGTTGGTCGCCTGCTGTTCTGCTGCACCCAGATCAGGACCAGCGAATGCAACGCCTGAAGCCACTGTCGTGGTCGCCAAGGCAATAAGAGAATTCCATTTCATCTTAGTGGTGTCCTTTTTCATGAGCAATCGCTTCGACTTCACGGATTGCTTCTTCAGTCAATTGATCAAGTTTGTTATTGGCAATGTAGGAATACACACCACACAAGATAAACGACAGGACAATGATACCCAGACCAAGTGGAATACCCCACGTGGTCACACCACCTGAAATTGAAGACAATAGAAATTCTTTGTTATAACCAACCAGCAACATGAAACCCACATAGACAAATAGCATAATGCCGGTCAACGTCCAGCTGAGCATACTTTTCTTGCGGACCATTTCCTTGAATTTTGGATTTTGTAGAATACGATCTACTTGTACCTCATCCATAATTACTACTCCTGTAGCCCAACCTTGGGCTGCCTATTTTTTAATTCGAATTATCACTGTTGCAAGTTAACAATAATCGTAGGTGCTTGTAATTTAGACTTTGGTCGTTAAAAAATGATCAATTTAAACTGTAGCGTTCACGATGCGTTATCATAGCGGCATGCTCAGTACACATCAGGCTATATGAACAGTTGGCTCATCATAGGGGTACTCGCCCTCTATATCGCATTACTCTTTATCTGCGCTTTCTACGGGGAAAAACATGCCAGCCGGCTGAGTACCCGTGGGCGTATGCTATTGTTTAGTTTAACTTTAGGAGTGTACTGCTCCTCCTGGACCTTTTACGGCGCCACGGGTGCTGCGGTACGTGAAGGGATTATTTTCCTGCCGATCTATCTGGGTCCGCTACTCTTTGTTGCTGTCGGCTATGACATCTGGCGCCGTCTGGGACGGGTGAGACAGCATCATGCCATTTCTTCGATCGCTGACTTTGTCGCAGCACGCTATGGTAAAAGTGGTCCCCTCGCCTCGCTGGTAACCATTCTGGCGGTGGTAGCGATTGTGCCTTATCTGGCCTTGCAGTTACGTGCGATTGCCTTAAGTGCCGCCGTCATCCTGGAACCTTCCGCAGGTGTAACCGGCACGACCAATGGCGTGCTGTTTCTGACTGGGGTTCTGGCGATACTGGCGATGATGTTTGGTACCCGGCAGATTGCCAATACTGAACAGCATGGCGGGTTGATGCTGGCCGTGGCATTTGAGTCTTTTGTTAAACTTTTTGCCCTGTTGGCAGTTGCCTGTTTCTTTATGTTTGAAGCACCAGAAAATCTGGCACAGATCAGTAGCGATATCAGTACCACTTTTCATGATGTGCAACTGTTTGGCGTACCACAAAGTTTCTGGATTCAGACCTTGCTGGCGGCACTGGCCATTATCTGCCTGCCGCGCCAGTTCCATGTAGCGGTGGTTGAGCTGCGCGATGAAAAACATATCCGCGGTGCGCGGCGCTGGTTTGCGGTCTATTTGATTCTGACTACCCTGGCGATTATTCCCATTGCCAGCTGGGCGCTACATGCTGCACCACAATACCTGGCCATTCCGGATGTGGCGGTACTCTCTTTGCCACTCAGCTATAATCAGGACTGGCTCACTTTATTAGCCTTCTTGGGTGGTTTCTCTGCCTCTACCGGGATGCTGCTGGTGTCTTCCGTGGCACTGTCAATCATGCTCAGTAATGACCTGATCATGCCGGCATTGTGGCGCTTAAAGCTGATTTCCCGGCATGACAAACGCTTGCCGCTGGTGCTGAAATTTACCCGCAGGGTCTGTATTCTGGGCGTGATGTTGATGGGCTTCCTGTTCTTCAATTTCTTTAATGATATTGACCAGCTCTCGGTTTTTGGTCTGCTGGCATTTAGTGCGGTGGCACAATTCGCCCCTGCCCTGATCGGCGGCCTGTACTGGCGTGGCGGCAGTAAACAGGGTGTCTATGCCGGACTGTTGACCGGTTTTGCCTTGTGGGCTTATACCCTGCTGTTTCCGACCATTTTGCGCAGCCTGCCCGAAGCCTATAGCAGCTTTAGCCAAAGCTTGTTGAATCAAGGTCCTTTTGGCTGGAACTGGTTAAGACCGGAAGCCCTGATTGGTTTTGAGTCTTTTGATCCGCTGACGCATGGAGTAGTCTGGGCACTGGGCTTAAATACCCTGCTGTATATCTGGATTTCCCGTATTTTCCGTCCGAGTATTGCCGAACAGATTCAGGCCGAAAGTTTCTTCTATTATGAAACCAAGCCACTACCCTCGCAGAGTCCTTCTAACGAGGTCAGCTATTCGCATCAGGATGTTGCCCGTTTAAAAGTCGGCGATCTGATTACCCTGGCCAAACGCATTACCGGCGAAGGCCCAACCACACGCGCTTTCCAGCAATTCTGTACCCAAAACAGCGTTGAGCTGAATGAAAACAGCAGTGCCAATGGCATGTGGTGGCGTTTCACTGAACAGTATCTGGCGGGGACTATCGGGGCAGCTTCAGCACGTACCCTGCTTACTACCGCCATGGTCAATAATGGCCTGGCCTTGGGTCAGGTCGCCAATATTCTCGATCAGGCCTCGCAATGGCAACGCTTCAATCAGAATCTGATCATGACCATGATTGATCACATGACCCAAGGGGTCAGCGTAGTCGATGAAAACATGTGTCTGGTCGCATGGAACAATCAGTATCTGAAACTGTTCGATTATCCGACCGATATTGTCTATGTCGGTTGTCCAATCGCAGACCTGATCCGTTATAACGCTGAACGTGGTGAATGTGGCCCGGGCTCGGTTGAAGAACATGTACGGAAACGGATTCACTGGATGCAGGTCGGCAGTGCCCATGAATTTGAACGGATTCGTAAAGATGGCCGCGTCATTCAGATGCGCGGCAATCCGATCGAAGGCGGCGGGTTCGTTACTACTTTCGCCGATATTACTGCCTTCCGTGAAAATGAAGCCGTGCTTGAAGCCCGCGTTCAGGACCGTACCCAGCAGCTGGCCGATGCATTGTCCGAGCAGCAACTGGCGCGTGAACAGGCCGATAAGGCCAATATGTCAAAAAGCCGCTTCATTGCAGCCGCCAGTCATGACCTGTTGCAGCCAATGCATGCCGCGCGCCTGTTCAGTACCGCACTCGAACAAAGCGTGCAGAATGATGAAGACCGCAAGACCTTACAACAACTGGATCGTGCTTTGCATGGTGCAGAAAGCATGTTGTCTGCCCTGCTGGATATTGCCCGACTGGAAGGCGGCACCATTCAGCCGAAACGTCAGGCTTATCCGCTGCATGACCTGCTCAGCGATCTGGAACTCCAGTTCAAATCCATCGCTGCACAGCGTGGTATCAAGTTCAGTGTGCATGATGCACAGTTCTGGATTGATACCGATCCACAATGGATTCGCCGCATTATCCAGAACTTTGTCAGCAATGCGTTGCGTTATACTGCCAGAGGTAAAGTGGTGGTCGGTGTATTACGTTCGAGCAGCAGACCGAATCATATCCGTATTGGCGTCTGGGATACTGGCCCGGGCATTGCCGAAGAACAGCGCATCAAACTGTTTCAGGAATTTGAACGTTGCGGCCACACCTCGCCTTGGGGTGAACAGGGTCTGGGCCTAGGTTTGGCGATCGTACAACGCATGACCAGCATGCTGGACTATCCGGTACATGTGTCTTCTGCGCTGGGTAAAGGTTCCTGCTTTATGATTGAAGTGCCTGTGATCGAAGCACCGAAAGTGGTCGCAGCACCGGTTCAGGCCGTACCTTTAAAGAGCAAAGCCTTTAAGATTCTGTGTCTGGATAATGATGAAACCATTCTGGAAGGCATGTCGACCTTATTGACCAAATGGGGTTATCAGGTGTTTAAAGCCACTGAACCTGAACAAGCAGCCATGCTGATTCAGCAGGAAAATATTCAGGTCTGGCTGGTGGATCAACATCTGAATCAGGACAAGATCGGTCTGGATTTCATTCTGGAACATTGTTCGAAGGATATTCCGGTCGCGTTGATTACCGCCGATTCCGATCCGGAATTGCCGCAACGTCTAAAAGAGCTAAACATTGTTCTGCTGAAAAAACCGCTGAAACCGGCCTCATTACGTTCATGGTTATCTGGACTGAAAATTTCCGACTCCTAAGTAGATAACGATCTGATCAATGCCCATTTCACACCCTGAAATGGGCATTTTTTATACTCAACTGCCACATAAACTTACCTAGCTTGCATAAAATTTATTCTAATGTGCTAAAAGCAGCAAATATGCCGAAAATACAGCTGAATAAATTGACCAAAATGCTCATTTTTTAATTCACTATGGCAAAAACTGACGAATGTATTAATGTACATGTGTACACTTAGTTACAATTAATTATCTTATTGTTTTTAATAAAAATTAAAGAGTAATTTTCCACTACTATAACTTTAGTCGTATTTTTATCCCTTGTACTTGGCTCTAAAAATAGAGGAATAAGAAACGATCAGTTTCCATCTCATGTAGCCTTAATTTTTTTGGTCGCTGATCTATTTCTGCATATCGGAGTTCTTCACATGAACATAGATCAAAACCAGGGCCTGAATCAGACCCAGCAGTTTCACCGTCAATATGGCGCCAACGCCTTATTGCCAAGCATTGACTGGGCACAGATCTTTAAATACAGCAAGCTGAATGATGCCCAGTATCAGGCACTGGAAACGCTGTATCAGAGTGCAGTACCCCTGGCACTGCAAGTCTTTGATGAATTACATTTTGATGTCTTTGAACCTTATGCCTACAAGCCGCAAGGTCTGGGACTATTTGAAAAGATTGCTGAACAGGAAGACAAGCTGATTCAGTCTTTAGAAGCTGAAGCAGAGGACCTTCCAGCAAAAACCCGTCATCAGATCTGGAGCATGTTGCTGCGTGGTGGCGCGGTACTGGTCTTTAAGGCCTGGCTGGGTAAAGTCAAAAATGAAGAAGATTGTCTGGACACCAGCCAATTTGATGAGCTGTCTGATCTGTTATTTATCAAAACCTGCCCACATGAGCTGGCGCAGCGTTTACATGTCGATCCGAATACGCGCGACGAACATGTCTTCCTGATGTATGACAATGAAGTTTATCTGGATCGTTTTAACAGTCTGGAAACTGCGGCACTGTTTGTGGATCTGGGTGTATATGATGCGACTTTCCTGAGTCTGCGTGATGATCGCGTGGCGGAATATCTGAAATCGAAAGGTTATGTCACTGAAGAGCAGATTGACGAATTGCAATGTGCCTTAAATCCATTGTTTTGTGATGATTTCACCCGCAAACAGGATTATATCGCCTAGCTGACTCAGGCCTTTGCACTCATTTTTGCAGATTTCGCCCATAAAAAAAGACCTCCAAGGAGGTCTTTTTCAATTCGGCTATGCAGAACTTACATTTTGCGGTCTTCAATATTCAGTGCATTGATGGCCAATACCGCTTGTGTCCGGTTTTGTACGCCAAGCTTACGGAAGATTGCAGTCACATGCGCTTTAATCGTCGCTTCCGATACATCCAGCTCATAAGCGATCTGCTTGTTTAATAAACCTTCAGCCACCATCATCAATACCCGGAACTGTTGTGGCGTCAAAGACTGGATCCGTTCTGCCAAAGCCGTTTCATCGGCAGCACGCGGATCAAAATTCATATTGGCCGGCAGATTTGGCGGTAACCAGATTTCACCTTCTAGCACTTCACGAATCGCTTCACCGATATGGCTTGGGTGGGCAGATTTAGGAATATAGCCCATCGCACCATGCGCGATCGCACGCTGGATGATGCTGACTTCTTCATGTGCAGACACGACAATAATCGGTAAAGACGGATATTGTGCGCGGACATGCACGAGGGCAGAAAAGCCGGAAGCGCCCGGCAGGTTTAAATCCAGCAGCACAAGATCAGGCTCAGGGCCATTTTCTAGACGTTCATAAAATTCATTGACTGCCGCAGTTTCATGAATCTGGGCTTGTGGCAGGCTATAACGTACAGCTTGAATCAAGGCATGACGAAATAGTGGATGATCATCAACGATTAAAATATTCATAGGCAACGTGAGAGATCTTGGCACGGTAGTCCCTATTCTAACCACACAACCCGGTTAAGGATATGCAAGACACTACAATTTTTAAAATAATATGCAGTTTTTCTTCAAAATTGCCCATTTTTGCACTATTGCAATAATTGTTTAATTCTCATCACTTTTTTATATATCACTTATTCCTCACTGAAAAAGCTTATCTTTATTCAATATAAATATAAATATCATTCACTTACCCACAAAACCTTCCTTAAAAATCAGGCCTTTGTCGTATATCGCAAAATCAGATAACTTTTCAGCTTTTCGTTATTTTACAGCCCTTCGCTGAATCGGGATTAATAGGGTCATTCCGAGATTAACCCTATTTTCAGGTTCTAAATATGTCTAATTTTAATGCGCAAAAACCCTTAAATATTGTTGCCGTATCTGGCGGTTTAAATCACCCCTCAAAAACCGAAGCCTTGGTTCAGGCCATTCTGGATGAGCTTGGGGAAGCGACACCAATCAATGTGCATTTCATTAAATTTAGTGAAATTGGTTCGCTCTTGGGCGGCGCGATTTATCGCAATCAGTTGCCGCAACGCGTTCAGAATGATCTGGCAGCAGTAGAAGCCGCAGATGCGCTGATTGTCGGCACTCCTGTGTACCGCGCTTCATTTACAGGCCTGTTCAAGCATTTCTTTGACTTTGTCGAGCAAACGGCGCTGGTGGATGTTCCGGTATTACTGGCGGCTTCTGGTGGCAGTGACCGTCATGCACTGGTACTTGAACATCAACTGCGTCCTTTATTCAGCTTCTTCCAGGCACAGACTTTACCGATTGGGGTCTATGCTACCGACCGCGATTTCACCCCTGAATATACCATCCACAGTGAACTGCTCCGCGACCGGATTACCCTGGCTGTAGCGCGTGCATTACCGATTCTGGAATGGGCACCAGCCAAGGGACAACGTGCTGAAGTGATTAAAGAAAAAACCATTCAAGCCAGTCAAAATCTGGGCATTAACAAGCAGATCGAACAAGAAGAAGTATTGCCTTCAGCAGCCGTGCCAAGTCTGGATGCCGCAGAATCGCGCTTGCACAGCAAGAAAGCACCAAAGACTCAAGTGGCTTGAACACAGCATTACAAAGGGTGATGAATATGTCGAATGATAAAAATATCGTATTTGCCTATTGGGTGCCGAATGTCAGTGGTGGCCTGGTGGTCAGTAACATCGAGCAGCGCACCGACTGGAGCTATGACTATAACGTGCGTCTGGCACAAACCGCTGAACAGGCAGGCTTTGATTATGCTCTGACCCAGATCCGTTTTACTGCCGGCTATAATGCAGAAAACCAGCATGAATCGGTGAGTTTCAGTCATGGTATTCTGGCCAAAACTGAACGCCTGAAAGTCATTGCCGCGATTCTGCCGGGTCCTTGGAAGCCGGCACTGGCTGCCAAACAACTGGCGACGATTGACCATCTGAGCAATGGCCGGATTGCGATCAATGTGGTCAGTGGCTGGTTCCGCGGTGAGTTTGATGCCATTGGGGAAGAATGGCCGGAACATGATGAGCGTTATGCCCGTTCGGAAGAGTTTATCCGTAGCCTGAAAGGGGTCTGGACCCAAAACAACTTTAATTTTGAAAGTAAATATTATCAATTCAAAGACTATACCCTGAGTCCGAAACCGCTACAAAAACCGCATATTGAAATCTTTCAGGGCGGCAGTTCCCGGGCAGCACGTGATATGGCTTCTCGCGTATCTGACTGGTACTTCACCAATGGCAATACCCCGGAAGAGCTGAAAAAACAGATCGATGATATTCGTGAAAAAGCCAAGGCAAATCATCACTCGGTGAAAATCGGCGTAAATGCCTTTGTGATTGCACGGGATACCGAAGAAGAAGCTCAGGCTGTATTGCAGGAAATTATTAGCAAGGCCAATGTGCAGGCAGTGAAATCTTTTGGTGAAGCGACCCGTGAAGCCGGCGCAGCAAGTCAGGAAGGTGAAGGCAACTGGGCCAAATCCACCTTTGAAGATCTGGTGCAATACAATGACGGGTTCCGCACCAATCTGATTGGGACACCGCAGCAGATTGCTGAACGGATTATCGAGCTGAAAAAAGTGGGCGTTGATCTGATTCTGTCAGGCTTCCTGCACTTTATTGAAGAGGTTGAATATTTTGGCCAGAAGGTGCTGCCTTTGGTCCGTGAGCTTGAAGCACAACAGGCAACACCTGTGCAGCAAGAAGAAGCTGAGCCCGTATAATCATTCCAATAAATCTCAGCAGACTCACTCCCTCCCTCAAGGCTCGGCTTGGGGGATTTTTTTATGTGATAAAATTGTTGTCTGGCTAGGTTTGAGACCAGCAATTCCTTAAAATTCTGCACTAACGACTTTCCAAGAATTTTAATAATGCAACTGATCTGGTTTCGTCAAGACCTCCGCATTCATGATCATGCCGCGCTCTGGCATGCCACCCAGCAAGGACCCTGTTTTGCTCTCGTGGTTCTCTCTCCCGAACAATGGAAGCTGCATCAGGATGCCCGGATTAAAATCGATTTTTATCTGCGTCGACTCATTATCTTAAAGCAGCAGTTAGCGCAGCTGAATATTCCGTTAATCATTTTAAATGTTCCCTTATGGCAAAACCTGCCTGCCGAAATGCTAAGCCTGTGCCAAAAACTGCAGATTGATACGCTACATGCCAATATTGAAGTGGGCGTGAATGAACTGCAACGTGATGCACAGCTACAGCAGATGCTGGAACAGCAGCAGATCCGGGTCGAGCTGTATCATGATCGCAGCCTGTTTCCACTGACCAGTATCCGTAATCAGTCCAATCAACCCTATCAGGTCTATAGCGCATTCAAGAAAAAATGCTATGAACGACTGATTCAGGATATACCGGGCTGCTATCCCGCCATTCAGCCTCAAGATCCGCTTGAATTACCAGACCAGCTGACCAGCTTTGATCTGGGAAAATTTGCAGTTGATTATAAGGTCGATCATGTTGCCCAGTTCTGGCCTGCGCAGGATCAAGCTGCCTTAGAGCTGCTCGATGATTTTATCGGGGAGAAAATGGCTCACTATAAAACCGAGCGTGATTTACCTGCAGTCGATGGTACCAGCCGCCTGTCACCATATCTGAATATCGGTATTCTCTCGATCCGTCAATGTATGCAGATCCTGTTTAAGGACGGTTATTTCCAGATTGATGATATCGGTCAGCAGACCTGGCTGGATGAACTGCTCTGGCGCGAGTTTTATCTGCATACCCTGTTTGATTTTCCCCGTGTATCCAGACATCGGCCTTTTAAGGAAAATACCGATAATATCCAGTGGCGTAATGCACCTGAAGATCTGGCTGCCTGGCAACAAGGACACACCGGGATTCCGATTGTCGATGCCGGTATGCGGCAAATGCAGGCTACTGGCTGGATGCATAACCGGGTGCGCATGATTACTGCAATGTTCCTGTGTAAAAACCTGCTGATAGACTGGCGCTTGGGAGAAAGCTGGTTCATGCAGCAGCTGATTGATGGTGATCTGGCAGCGAACAATGGCGGCTGGCAATGGTGTGCTTCGACCGGCATGGATGCCGTGCCCTATTTCCGGATTTTTAACCCGGTCGGCCAGTCACAAAAGTTTGATCCGAATGGGGATTATATCCGTCAATGGGTGCCAGAACTGGCGCATCTGGATGCCGAAAGCATTCATGACCCCTATGCCAAAAATCTGGATCTTGAACTGGATTATCCAAAACCGATCGTGGATTTAAAAGCCTCTCGTGTAAGAGCGATTGAAGCTTTCAAGCAAATTTAAAACCAAACTTTTTCATCCAGAATAAAACAGCCTCTGATAAAGAGGCTGTTTTATTTTCAGATCAGGAATAAAAGCTTGGATCAGGCACTTTTCCAGTCAGCACCCATTCCCCCAC
Organism: Acinetobacter sp. L-24; assembly: GCF_056857555.1. The sequence continues at coordinate 78,730 of NZ_JBSXNI010000038.1, forward strand.
TTCCTGATATTTATAATCGATCGGGTCATGCAAGGTCTGGGTGCGGACATTGCGCCAGAAACGGTCAAGATTGAGCTTGGCCGTGGTGGCCCGCGCACCCATCACCTGGAAAATATTTTGGGTAATATAGAGAGAGGTATTGGTTGCGGCAATTTTGGCTGTGGCAATGGCAACTGAGACTTCACCGCGCTGCTCAGCTGTTAAATCATTCCCAAGCTCCCAGGCTGCCTGTAAAGTCTGAACCGCTTTATCTGCCAGTAAGCGTACACTTTCCAGTTGTACATAAAACTCGGCAAAATGCTTCTGGATAAAAGGATCATTCACTGCATCGTCTGCCAGTGATTTGGACCAGGCTTTTTGGGTCTGTACACCCTGTCTGGCGATTTCAAATGCCCCTTCTGCCACGCCCAAAAACAGATGCACGAAAATCAGCTGGGCAATCAAAGGCCGTAGACTGGAATACGGTGTACTCAGTGGACCCGGATTTAACAGTAATTCATTTTCATGAATTTTGACCTGCTCAAAATGACTGGTACCACTGTCGGTCTGGCGTTGGCCCATATTGTTCCAGTCGCCCAGAAAGCTCACACCCTCTCGCTGGGTCGGAATCACACCTATCAGCAATTTTCCGGCTTCGTTATAGCCCGAACACAACAACATATCTGAATCGATCGAACCCGAGCAGAAGCTTTTATCTCCATGAAAAATATATTCGTTTTCTGAAACTTTTGTGGCTGTGGTGCGACGGTCCAGCGGATTTAGAGTATTACCCCAGAACAGATTATTTTGGGCAGTCTGTTCAAACCACGGGCCATATTGTTCAGGTTGAGAAAATAATTGCACGGTCGCAATCAACAAATGGTGGAAGCCATAGACATGGGCCAATGAACTGTCGACTTGGGCAATGGTCTGAATGGTGCTAAAAATAGTCTGCCAATCTGCACCCTGACCGCCATACTGCTTCGGAATAGACAAACCGAGCAGGCCACTCTGACGAATCAGGTCACGCTCGGCTTTGGGATTTCCCCCCTGTTTGTCCCGCTCTGCTGCAGTCTGGGCAAAAGTTTCAGCCAGTTGCCGGGCAATCTTTAAGGGCGACTGATCGAGATATGATTGTCGTATATTCATTGTTTTTGGACCTATATTCAGCATGGCTTGAGCTTAGCAGATTGCAGCCTGTCACTATATCCGAAAGCATGCAGAGCTTATGACTGATATAAAAATACCGGCAGAATGCCGGTATTGGAACCGCTTGAATTTAAACTTTATTACGCTGTACTTCTGCGATCAGATGCTCCACCACCTGCGGTTCAGCCAGGGTCGAAGTATCACCCAAACTGTCCAGCTCATCGGCTGCAATTTTTCGCAAGATCCGGCGCATGATTTTGCCAGAGCGGGTTTTTGGCAAGGCCGGTGCCCAGTGCAAGGCATCGGGAGTCGCCACTGGCCCGAGAATCTTGCGTACCCAGCTGACCAGTTCTCCACGTAATTGATCTGAACTGGCAACATCAGCCTGTAAGGTCACAAAGGCACAAATTCCCTGACCTTTAATATCATGCGGCATACCGACTACAGCGGCCTCTGCTACCGATTCATGCGCCACCAGTGCACTTTCAATTTCTGCAGTACCTAAACGGTGTCCGGATACATTCAGGACATCATCGACACGACCGGTAATCCAGTAATAACCATCTTTATCGCGACGCGCCCCATCTCCGGTAAAATAAGTACCGGGATAGGTAGAGAAATAAGCTTCAATAAAACGCTCCGGGTCTCCCCAAATGGTACGCATCTGACCCGGCCAGGAATCCTTAATCACCAGATTTCCCTCAGCTTCACCCTCCAGTTCCTTGCCATCGGCATCGACAATAGCCGGTTGTACCCCGAAGAAAGGCCGTGTCGCAGAACCCGGTTTTAAATCAGTCGCACCCGGCAATGGTGTAATCATGAAACCGCCTGTTTCGGTTTGCCACCAGGTATCGATGACGGGACAGCGGCTTTCACCGACCACGGTGTAGTACCAGTTCCAGGCTTCCGGATTAATTGGCTCACCGACTGAACCTAAAATTCTCAGGCTGCTACGGTCACTTTCCCGTACAAAAGCATCGCCCTCACGCATCATGGCGCGGATCGCGGTCGGTGCAGTATAGAGAATGGTCACGTTATGCTTATCAACAATATGTCCAGTACGCGCCCAGCTTGGATATTGCGGCACACCTTCAAACATCACGGTGGTGGTACCATTCGAAAGTGGCCCATACAGTACATAGGAATGCCCGGTGATCCAGCCCACATCTGCGGTACACCAGAATACATCATCCTGCTTGATATCAAATGCTTCACGGAAGGTGCAATTCACATAGGTCAGATAACCGCCAGTGGTATGCATCACGCCCTTGGGCTTGCCGGTGGAACCTGAGGTATACAGGATAAACAGCGGATCTTCGGCATTCATCGGTTCGGGTGGACAGATGTCATTCACTGACATAATTTCCGTGTGATACCACAGATCACGTCCTTCCTGCATTTCAATTGGGTTACCGGTGCGGTGTACCACCATTACATTTTGAATCGAGTCTGTACCCGCCAGTTTCAGTGCTTCATCGACATTGGCTTTCAGTGGAATGGCCTTACCGCCGCGCATGCCGGAATCCGCAGTAATCACCATTTTCGCCTGACAGTCTTCAATCCGGCTGGCCAAAGAATCTGGCGAGAAACCACCAAATACCACGCAATGCACCGCCCCGATCCGGGCACAGGCCAACATAGCAATCGCAGCTTCAGAAACCATCGGCATATACAGCATGACCCGGTCGCCTTTCTGGATGCCATTTTTCTTCAGCACATTGGCAAAACGGCAGGTTTCATCATGCAGCTCGGCAAAGGAAATAATCTTGTGCCGCGAAGGATGATCCCCTTCCCAGATGATGGCCGGTTTATAAGGATGTTCTTTCAGGTGCCGATCCAGACAGTTGGCACTGACATTGAGCTGACCATCGGCAAACCATTCGATTTTAAAATCGTCTTTGTTAAAGCTGGTATTTTTGACTTGGGTAAAGGGCTTGATCCAGTCCAGACGTTGCGCCTGTTCTGCCCAAAATTTATCTGGCTGTTCTATAGAATATTGATAACGTTCAAAGTACTGGTCTTCGAGCGTACGTGCTGTTTTTTTAAATTCTTCGGGTACTGGATAGATCTCTTGCATAGGTCACTTCCTTGATTTTGTTCTATCTCATCACGAGAGGTTAATGCTGCGTTGTTGATTGTTTTTTATGCATAATGGCAGTATGGCCTGCTTATTTCGAATCCGGCAATCATGCTTTCGTCGTAGATTATTTATACAAATTCAATCAAAATAAACCACAACTTACAGTACAGAATCTTCTGCGCAAATGTGTATGATCTGTAGCACAGCCCTTAAAAATAAAATTGACCGCTTGTGGTTATTTCATCTGATTTAGCAGGATACGCTTTATGAAATCGCCTGAATCTCCCTACTTTAGCCCGCCTGCGCTGCCTGCATCGGATCATCCCCTGTCGATGAAAGGCCGCTTCGGACGCTTGAGCTTTATTGCCTGGTCGGCATTTCTGTATTTCATTTTTTTATTTGGCAGTATTGCACTGGGTCTCAGTATTGATATTGTGAATATTTCTACCCATTCTCTAGATCCCAACTGGCTGATTTCACTGCAAGGCTTGGCCAGTATCGGTGTACTGGTCATGGTTCTGGCCTATGTGTATTTCGCTTTAGTGGTGACCGTTCGCCGTTTGCATGATATGAACCGCAGTGGCTGGTGGGCGCTATTATTTTTACTGCCGGTAGTAAACATTTTTGTATGGCTTTATATCGTTTTTGGTTCGGGCGATCGCGGCAGTAATCAGTATGGTCCGGCACGGATCACCTTGCTCTGGGAAAAAATTCTGGCCTGGCTGATGATTATCCTGACCCTGCTTAGCCTGTTGGGATCTATCGCTTTATTCAGTTATATGAGCGGTGAAGAACAAACCCCTACCCCCACGGAAATGATGCAAAAAACCACCAAATACTTTTAACAACAGCGCCGTTATTTTTAAAATTATCTACTGGTGACTTCGAGCCCTTATTAATTTTTTGCTGAACATCAGGCAAAATAGGCAAAATTTGAATTGTGGAATTTTTGTGGCAGAGCAAAACAATACCTTAAGCCAGGTAACTGAGGGCACCACGGAGTTGTTACATCAGGCAACTGAAAAAACGACCAAGACCGTGATTGAACATACCGCCAAGTATAATGATGCCTACAGCACCATTGACAAAATCATGGAGGGCTTCTGGGAGCGTGTGCCTTATTTCTGTATCGCACTGATCGTGATTACGATTTTCTGGTTACTCTCCAAAGTCTTCAAGTTTTTCGTACGTAAAACTTTGGAAAACCGTTCTTATACCCGTCAGAATCTGGTGTTGGTACTCAACCGTGTCGGCAGTACCTTTATTATTTTCTTTGGTATTCTGATTGGACTGGTGATTGCTGTTCCTGGCTTTACCCCAGGTCAGCTGATGAGTGCCCTCGGGATTGGTTCGGTCGCGATCGGTTTTGCCTTCAAGGATATTTTCCAGAACCTGCTTTCTGGCGTGTTAATTCTGCTCAGTGAACCGTTCAAGATTGGCGACGATATTATCGTGAATGGCATGGAAGGGACGGTTGAAGATATCCAAATTCGTGCGACCTTTTTACGCTCACCGGATGGCCGTCGTATCGTCATTCCGAATGCAACGGTCTACACCAGTGCGGTCACGGTGAATACCGCCTATACCCGTCGCCGCTGCGAATTCGTCGTGGGTATCGGCTATGAAGATGACATCCAGAAAGCCAAGGACCTGATTACCGCTATTTTAGATAAAGATCCGACCATCCTCAGCCAACCGGGCTTTAGTGTCAATGTGACGGCGCTGGCTGACTTTTCCATTACCCTGAAAGCCTTCTGGTGGGTCGATACCACTGAAACCGGCACCGGAACTTCAATCAGTGCGGTGCAGGAACGTGTGATTCAGGCTTTTGCCGAGCATAATATTTCGATTCCGTATCCGGTACAGGAAGTCAAAGTCTATCGTGGTGAGGGCAATGAAGAGGCTTCAGCCCGTGCTAAACAGTCGACCTAAAACATAAGGAATCACGGTTTCTGTACGGATAATACGGTTGCCCAGGCTCACAGCCTGGCAGCCGTTTTTTATGAGTAAATCAACTTCATATGGAATAAATCCACCCTCCGGACCAATAATAATCGTACAGGGATGCTCAATCGCAAATGGCATCGCTTGCTCTGCATAAGGATGTGCCACATAAGCCGGACCATCCGTACTAATCAAACCCGGCAAGATATCTTCAACAAAGGGTTTAAAGCGTTTATATAGCTCGATTTTCGGAGCAATCGTATCGCCTGCCTGTTCCAGTCCCAGCTCGATATAATGATTTAACTGCTGTAAAAATGGGGTTTGCCAATAGCTTTTATCGACGCGATAGCTATGCAGTAAAATGATTTTTTCAACGCCCAAAGTGACACTGTCCATGATCAGACGGCGCAGTACTTTCGGACGTGGCAAGGCCACAATTAAAGTCACTGGCAATTTTTCTGGAACAGCTTCTTCTTGCAGCGGTTTCAAGCGCACTGCTTTTTCAGAGATTTCGACAATCTCAGTCAGGTAACGCAGACCTTCCCGAATTCCGACTTTTAACGTATCTCCCACCTGGATCTGCAAATGCTGCTGTAAATGTTCCAGTTGCCGAGTTGAGGTAATGGACCAAAGTTCAGTTTCGGTTTGACGTGGGTCAAGCAGGACGATATTCATAAGGAAGATAAAACCAAAACATTAACATGCAAAATATTCAAATTAGGTATTATCGCCAAATTTGAAATCGTGTGTGGCGACATGGATGTTGCCCGCGGTACTGAGGTACAGGAAGTACCTTCAGTACCGCAAAGGATTTTTGCTACTTTTAATCCCTTAAAAGTAGAAATCTTCTACGAATGACCAGTTGTCTCAGAAAGGTAGATTGAGAATATGACTAGCACACACTTAGAGATACTGATCAATCACCTGAATATGCTTGGCAAGCGATCCCGTATTTAACTGCATAATTTGCTGCGCTGCCGCATTCAAGATTTCCGCCTTAACCTGATCTTGCAAAAGTTCCAGTAATACCTCTGCAGCCTGCTGGGCATCCTGCACCACTGCGACTGCGTCTGCCTGAACGAACTCATCCACGATAGTCTGAAAATTAAAATAGTTTTTGCCTAAAATAGTCGGCACATTCAGCGCAATCGGCTCCAAAATATTATGTCCACCACCTGGTTCATTTAAAGAACCACCCACATAACATGCCTGACTCAAAGCATACCAAAGCCACATTTCACCCATCGAATCGGCCAAATAAACCTGGGTATCTGCTTTAATATGTTGCCCTAAACTACGACGCTGAGTTTTTAATCCCAAAGACTGTGCAGCCTGGAACACCTCATCAAAACGTTCCGGATGGCGCGGTACCACAATACAGACCAAATATGGATCAGCTTCTAAAGCAGCTTTTAAAGCACTCAGAATTTCTTTTTCTTCAGGAGCATGAGTACTAGCTAACGTGACGATCTTTCGCCCCCCTAACTGCCACTCCTGTGTCAATTGATCTGCCTGCTGGATAAAGCGCTCGGGCGCAGTAATATCAAATTTGATATTGCCCAAAACCTGGGTTTTTTCGGCTACTATTCCTAACTGGATATAACGTTGCTGGGTGGCAATATCCTGTGCCAAAAGCTGGGTTAACTGCTGTAGCATGCCTCTAGTCAGACCTTTGACCTTGGTATAACCTTTGGCAGATTTTTCAGACAGACGCGCATTCAACAATACAGTTGGCACATTAAACTGGGGTGCCTGATCCAGCAGATTAGGCCAAAGCTCGGTTTCCATCAGCAATAAAAGTTTCGGCTGATACTTTTGATAAAATTCACGAATTAAAGTTTTCTGGTCAGCAGGCAAATACACGGCTTGAAACAAATCGAGATAAGGCGCTTTTAAAAAAAGTGATTTAGCGCGTGCCTGACCGGTTTTGGTGGTATTGGTGACCAGCACCGGATGGCCAAGTTTTAAATAATGTTCAATTAACGGTTGGGCAGCATTGGTTTCACCCACCGACACCACATGAAACCAGATGGCATGCAGGTTTTTGGGTGGCTGAAACGGGCCGAAACGTTCTGTCAGTTCTTGTTGTAATTGTTCAGGATCGGTCGCACGTTTACGGATACGCGATTGATATAAGGGTTTAACCAGCGCCAAGGCTGCGTTATACCAAAATGGAGTGGCCACATTGCGCCCCTGTCCAAAGATTCAATGGGCAGAATATAGCAGAGCCACATCAACATGTTAATCAATGTGGCTCATTTTTAGATTATTCTACTGTAGTTAAAGCTTCTGCTTCAGCCAATGTCGGATAATCAATATAGCCTTCCGCGACATTGGTTCCGATCATATTTTCCAGCTTCAGTTCATTCAGCGGCGCATCTTCGAGCAGACGTTCGTATAGATCCGGATTGGCAATATAAGCCTTACCGAAAGCCACCGCATCAGCCTTGCCTGATGCCAACAGCTCAATCGCATCTTCACGACTTAGTTGCATATTGGCAATATAAGGCACTCCACCTGAACGCTCTTTCATATATTCAGAAATACTGTCTTCTGCCAGATATTCACGGGTAAAGAAGAAGGCAATCTTGCGCTTACCCAGCTGCTCCATGGCATAGCCAAATGTTTCACGTGGATCATTGTCGCCCATGTCATGGTCATCACAACGCGGCGCAAAATGCACCCCTACACGATCTGCGCCCCATACTTCAATCAGTGCATCAGTTGCTTCTAGCAGGAAACGTGTACGATTTTCCACTGAACCGCCGTATTCATCTTCACGCTGATTGGTTTTGCTTTGCAAGAACTGGTCAATCAGATAACCATTGGCAGCATGTAATTCAACACCATCAAAACCGGCCTCTTTAGCACGAATCGCGGCTTGCTTATATTGCTCGGTAATGGCATGAATTTCCGAAATTTCCAGCGGACGCGGCAACACATAAGGACGTTTTGGACGTAACAAGCTGACATGACCCGCCTGTTGTACTGCACTTGCAGAGACTGGTGTTTCACCATTTAACAGATCCGGATGCGATACACGACCAACATGCCAAAGCTGGGCAACAATCAGACCGCCCTTCTCATGAACCGCTTGAGTAACCTTTTTCCAGCCTTCGACCTGAGCATCGGTAAACAATCCTGGAGTATTTAAATAGCCATTGGCTTCTTCAGAAATCACTGTGGCTTCAGAAATAATCAGGCCAGCACTTGCACGTTGCGCATAGTACTCAACCATCATTGGGGTTGGAACGCGATCAGCAGTTGCGCGGTTACGGGTCAGCGGCGCCATGATGACACGGTTTTTAAGCTCTAACGCACCGAGCGTTAAAGGAGAATTTAATTCAGCCATCGTTACTCCCACCTGTTAAAGGTGTTGTTGTAGGTGTTCGATAAATTGTTGAATCAAAGTTTCATTGCGGGAGAAATATGACCACTGTCCATGCTTGGTCGCAGTGATCAGGCCAGTCTGCTGTAATACAGACAAATGATTGGACATGGTGGACTGGGAAACCTGGCCCAAACGTTCAATTTGACCTGCACAGACCCCACGTTGAAAGCCACCACACTCTTCCGCAGACAGATATTGCTCCGGAGATTTTAACCACTCCAGAATTTGTCGACGGGTCGGATTGGCTAAGGCTTTAAAAATTAGATCAAGGTCCATAGGCACATCACAATCAGTGGCGCAACGAAACTTTATTCAGCATCTGCGACCATTATATCGTATTTTTTCGATTTATATATCGAAAATTTTAGATATAATGGTCGCAATCTGCACAAGCTTTGTTACGCCAGCTTTTAAACGATTTCTTACAGGCCCTGTTTCAGGCTTGCTTCGATAAATTTGTCCAGATCACCGTCCAGAACTGCGCCAGTATTGGAATTTTCCACACCTGTACGCAAATCCTTAATACGTGAATCATCCAGGACATAAGAACGGATCTGACTACCCCACCCAATGTCAGACTTGGAATCTTCCAGTGCTTGTGCCGCTTCGTTACGTTTGCTCATCTCGAGCTCATAAAGTTTGGCACGTAACTGCTTCCAGGCGTGGTCACGGTTGGCATGTTGTGAACGCTGGTTCTGACAGGCCACCACAATTCCGGTCGGTGCATGGGTTAAACGCACGGCAGAATCTGTTTTGTTAATATGCTGACCACCCGCCCCTGATGCACGATAAGTATCGGTACGAACATCGGACGGATTGATTTCAATTTCGATATTGTCATCAACTTCCGGTGACACAAACACGGCAGAGAACGAGGTATGACGACGGTTGCCCGAGTCAAAGGGCGACTTACGCACTAAACGGTGTACACCAGATTCGGTACGTAACCAGCCATAGGCGTACTCACCTTCCACACGAATCGTCGCAGATTTAATCCCGGCAACATCCCCATCAGATTCTTCCATCACTTCTGCTTTAAAGCCATGACGTTCAATCCAGCGTAGATACATACGTAGCAACATAGACGCCCAGTCCTGTGCTTCTGTACCGCCTGAACCAGCTTGAATTTCAAGATAGCAAGGGTTTGGATCCATCGGATTATTGAACATACGGCGAAATTCAAGCTTGGCCAGTTCTTCTTCAGCCGTGCTCAGTTCAGCCTGTACGTCTTCTAGCAAGCTTTCATCATCCGCTTCAACCGCCAGATCAAGCAAAGCCTGTGCATCTTCAAGCTGGGTACTTAAGCGATCCAGCACATTTAATACATTTTCAAGCTCGCCTTTTTCTTTGGCCATTGCTTGAGCACGACTCTGATCATTCCATATGGTTGGATCTTCTAATTCACGCAGGACTTCTTCTAAACGCTCTTTTTTCAGATCGTAGTCAAAGATACCCCCGTAGTGTTTGACCACGTTCGTTTAAGTCTTTTAATTGGTTTAGATACGGATTAATTTCCACGTGAATTACTCTCAATCAAAATTAGGCACAAAATTCTTAGCCCGATATTATAGCACAGTCTATTTCCGCTATTTTAACGATCCATTCAGTCTAAAGCTCGAATATCTTGAGCATTTAGACCTGTATTTCCCTCATCCAATTTTCAACATCTCATAGACTCTTTTGCGTCTTTTTATCCGAAATTTTTATCGGCTTTTTAGCCCCGTTTTATGACCGAAATATAATTTTGCAATTGATTTTATAATTTAGGATTTCTTATTGTTCTGTATAAAAAATCAGCGAATTCAATAGATTCCACAATATCTACACACTTTTAATAAAACACTACATTATAAATTTAATTTTATTATTCAGTCACTTGTTCAGCAAAAATTACACAAGATTACGCTATTCACATTACTGTAACTTTCCTTTGATTGACGATCTTTGGAATTGCTCTAGACTGAAAGTTGTAACAAAAAGTGTAATGTTTTTAACTCACGATTTGAGGGGTAGTAACCATGAAAAAATTAGCGATTGCTTCGGCACTACTTTCAGCAATAGCAATGACTGGTACAGCAGCACATGCTTACCAAGCAGAAATTGGTGCATCAGCAGGAGTGGTTGATCCTGACAACGGTGGAACTAGCGGTTCTTTCGGCGTTGATGGTACATATTACTTCAATCCAGTTCAAACACGTAATGCACCATTAGCAGAAGCAGCATTCCTTGATCGTGCTAGCAACGTGAGTGCGCAATATCAATATAATGAAATTGGTGATTCTGAAGCGCATCGTTATGGCGTAGGTGCAGAGTACTTCGTACCGAATTCTGACTTCTACTTAAGCGGTAACGTCAATGGCCATGATCTGCAGGACAATGATGATCTAGAAAATGATTTAACCACCTATGCAGCTGAAGTCGGTTATCTGCCAGCGCCAGGTCTATTGATTGCGGCTGGTGTGAAAGGTTGGGATAACGACAATGATGATGGCGTAGATCCAACACTTCGTGCTAAATATGTGACGACATTAAGCAATGGTAAAGATATCAACCTGGAAGCAGGTGCAGCGTTTGGTGATCTAGATGAATACAATCTGGCAGCAGATTATTTCATCGACAAAACCTTGAGTGTCGGTGCTGATTATCACAATAATGATATTACCGACAAGAGCGAATTTGGTATCAATGCACGTAAGTTCATTAACCAGCAAGTGAGCTTAGAAGGCCGTGTCGGCTTTGGCGAACAGTTTAACAATGACTACAATACCTTTGGTGTAGCAGCGAAGTACCGCTTCTAATCTAAAACCAAAAGTTAGTCATGCATAGAAAACCCATCCTCGGATGGGTTTTTTTATTGCACTCTTAACAAGCATTTAGGTATTTTTGCACATTGACGGGGCGAATATAAACTGTACAATTTGTTACAACTGTTCATCAAACAGTCATATTTTTATAACAAAGAGAGAAATCTAAATGCTTAAGAAACTTGCTCTTGCTACAGCGCTTCTTGCTGGCCTGGGAACTGCACACGCTTATCAAACTGAAGTTGGGGCTTCTATTGATCTTCTTGATCATGACCAAGGTGGTTCGGATGTAGGTTTTGCTATCGATGGGACTTACTACTTCAACTCGGTCCAAGTCAAAAATTCACCTTTGAATGAAGCTGCATTCTTAAACCGTGCCAGCAATGTGAATGGTGTATTAAGCTATCAAGATGATTCAGACACGTTTGGCATTGGTGCTGGTATTGAGTATTTTGTTCCAAATTCAGACTTTTATTTAAGTGGTAACATTGCTCATTTTGATAATGATGCTGGTGACATAACTGGTTACGCTGCTGAAGCGGGTTATTTACCTGTTCCTGGCTTATTAGTAGCACTTGGTCTTGTAGGTATTTCTGAAGACAATGCAGACGATGAAATTGATCCAACTTTACGTGCCAAATATGTAACACAAGTCGGTCAATACGATATGAACTTCGAAGGTGGTGCAAGTTTCGGTGATATCGATGCTTATAACCTAGGTGCAGATTTATATCTAGACAAAACTTTCAGTGTTGGCTTAGGATTCTCTGACTCAGACCTAGAAGGTAATGATGTTTTTACTATTCGTGCCAAAAAATTCTTTAACCAACAAGTTAGCTTAGAAGGTTCGATTAATTTTGCTGATAATGCTGATATCTTTGGCGTACGTGGTGCATACCGCTTCTAATCTCTCCGATTAAAAGCAAAAAAACCGCTCACTCGAGCGGTTTTTTATGGTCTATTGTTCTAAATGCATAATCCGCATTTGCAGACTGACATTGCCATTAAAGACATTTTTATCCAGCTCATAGACCAAACGCGTATCTTTCATCGGATCAAAGTCATATTTATCCGCTGCATTGAAGGCGATCGCATCCACGACCTGACCATTCTCCAACGCCACACGTAACTTAAGATGCACATCTTTAAGCCAGCGATAGTCCATAATTTTGAACACACCGTCAAAAATCGGCTGGGGAAATTTTTGCCCCCATGGACTTAAATTCTGCAATAAATTGACTGTTTCGATCTGAAAAGCAGAAGCTGGCAACTCTCCATCTGTCCATAAAGTCGCAGTGAATAAATCCTCATCCATCACACCAATCAGTGCTTCAAAGACCTGCTTAAACTCAGCGAAATTTTCTTTTTTCAGGGTTAAACCGGCTGCTGCTGCATGTCCCCCAAAATGACTGACTAAATGGGGATACTGCTCCGCCACCTGTTCAATCGCATCACGAATATGAATACCTTCAATCGAACGCGCCGAACCTTTGATATGAATCCCATCCTGATCCGCGGCAAAAACAATACTCGGACGATGAAATTGCTCTTTTAAACGCCCTGCTACAATCCCGATCACTCCCTGATGCCAATGCGGTTCGAACATGATCAGCGCAGCAGGTAATGCCGTCGCATCTAACTGGATTTTCTCAAGTTCGTTTAAAGCGTCCTGCTTGATTTTGCCTTCCACCTGACGGCGCTCGACATTAAGCTGATTCAGCTGTTCAGCCAGTGGATAGGCCATTGCTAGATCAGGAGCCAGCAGACATTCGATGCCGATGTCCATGGTTTCCATGCGTCCAGCCGCATTAATTCGCGGGCCCAGAACAAAACCGAGATCTTGGGCTTTTAGACCAGCAGGGTCACGTTTGGCAATATCCAGCAGTGCACTGATTCCTGCACGGCACTGCCCTTGCTGAATGCGTTTCAGACCTGCATCAACCAGAATCCGGTTGTTATAGTCCAGACTCGCGACATCGGCATAAGTACCGAGTGCCACCAGATCAAGATAATTGGTAATTACCGTAGAGGATTTTCCAAGTTTCTTGCGATGGGTAGACAGATTGGCCAGTATATAAAAAGCCACCCCGACCCCAGCCAGTGCTTTGCTTGGAAAGTCGCAACCGAGCTGATTGGGATTGACCACGGCTTCGGCTTTTGGTGTCGGCTTGGTCGTCAGATGGTGATCAGTAATGATCACCTGCATGCCATGATCTTGTGCCTGTTTGACTCCGTCATGGCTGGAAATGCCATTATCCACGGTAATCAGTAAATCAGGTGTGAAACTGACAAAGGCCAGATCTGCAATTGCGGGCGTCAATCCATAACCATATTTAAAACGGTCCGGTACCAGATATTCGACATTGGCACCCATATCGCGCAATGCCAGCACCATGAGTGCGGTACTGGTCGCGCCATCGGCATCATAATCGCCAACAATCACGATTTTCTGGCCACGATCAATTGCCTGATCCATCAATTGAATTGCTTCGGGCAATCCTTTCATGGTGGGTGCCAGCAAATGCTTCAGCTTGAGCTCAAGCTCCTGCTCGGACTCCACCCCGCGACGGGCAAGAATCTCGGCTACAAATGCAGGAACACCCGCTAAGTTTTCAGAACGGGTTAGCAATGGCCGTTGTTTGATTTCCAGTTTTTGCATGGTTATGGCATTAAGCGCTCTAAAGTCCAGCCATCATCGCTTTTACGATAACTCAGACGGTCATGTAAACGGTTCGGACGACCCTGCCAGAATTCATAATAATCAGGTTCGAGACGATAACCGCCCCAGAATACCGGCTTGTCCAGCTGTTGCTGATTGGCAACCTGGGTATGCAAATCCCAAAAACGTTGCTGCAATTCCTCACGACTAGCCACGATGCCACTTTGCGGGGTACTGATATGCGCGGCAATCTGGCTTTCGCGTGGACGTTTATGATAATAGTCGGTCGATTCTTCTTCCGATATTTTCTTTACACGACCTGAAATACGAATCTGACGTTCCTGATCCTGCCAGTAGAACAACAGTTCGGCATAAGGATTTTTAGCCAGATCTAAACCTTTTTGACTATCATAGTTGGTATAAAAATCATACCCTGCGTCAGTCGCTCCACGCAGCAATACCGTACGCACATGCGGACGGCCTTGTGCATTGGCTGTTGCCAACGACATGGCATAGGGCTCGTGCAATTTTGCTTCCAGTGCATGGTTAAACCATTGCAAGAACTGCATATGCGGATTCGGATTGACTTGCTGTTCCTGTAACTCGCCTTTTTCATAATTCAGGCGTAGTTCACTTAGATCCTTGATCAGATCACTCATTATCTATGTTCCCGTTAAGCTGCATTGGCACGCACAGCATCTGCCAGGCTGTTTGCAAGTGTGGTGACTTCAGCCAGATCATCGCCTTCGACCATCACACGAATGACAGGTTCTGTGCCGGATTTACGAATCAATAAACGGCCACGGCCTTTAAGCTGCTGTTCGGCTTTTTCAAATTCAGCTGCCAGTGCAGGCACTGAATAAGGATCAAACATGGCATTTAAACGTACATTGACCAGGACATTTGGCAACAGTTTAAAGTCAGCCACAAGTTCATGCAGGGCTTTTTTCTGTTCAACCATCACCGTTAATACCTGCAAGGCGGCAATAATCGCATCGCCTGTGGTGCTCTTGTCCAAAGTCAGAATATGACCTGAAGGCTCACCACCAATGGTCCAACCATTTTCTTCCAGGCCCTGCAATACATAACGGTCGCCGACTTTGGCACGTAATAACGGCACTTGTGCTTTTTCCAGTGCCAGTTCCAGCGCCATATTGCTCATTAAGGTACCGACGATACCTGCCGGTTTTTTCGAGCTTTGAGTCGCAAGAATATAAAGAATATGGTCGCCATCAATCAAATTGCCGGCTTTATCTACGAGAACCACACGGTCAGCATCCCCATCAAAGGCAATACCCAAATCCGCTTGATGTTGAACCACAGCCTGTTGCAAGCTTTCCGGATGGGTTGAACCACAGCCCTCATTAATATTCAAACCGCTCGGCTCATTGTGAATTGCAATCACACGTGCGCCCAGTTCACGGAACACTGCAGGCCCCACGTTATAGGCTGCACCATTGGCACAATCCACTACAATGGTAAGTTCATTCAGATCCAGATGATACGGGAAAGTCGATTTACAGAATTCAATATAGCGACCGTTAGCATCTTTAACCCGGATACTCTTACCCAGATTTGCTGTATCTTCAATCAAAAAATCTTTTTCAAGTTCCTGATTAATTTCGTCTTGCAAGGCATCTGGCAGTTTTTTGCCTTCCGCAGAGAAGAACTTAATGCCGTTGTCAAAATACGGGTTATGCGAAGCGGAAATGACAATACCCAAGCTGGCATGCAAAGCACGGGTCAGATGAGCAATGGCTGGAGTCGGTAGTGGACCTAAAAGATGAACATAAACGCCAGCGGCATTTAAACCTGCCTGCAAGGCTGCTTCCAGGATATAGCCAGACAAACGGGTATCTTTACCCAGAACCACCAATGGTTTGGATTTTTTACTATGGCGTTTTAAAACTTTTCCGGCTGCAAATCCCAGTTTCAGGGCAAACTCAGGGGTAATCGGCAATTCGCCAAACTTTCCACGAATACCATCCGTACCAAAATAACTCATCTTTATCTCACTTCTTAGCGGATGATTGATATCACCCATTTTTTTCCTTGAGTCACACTTTACACCAAAATAAAAAAGCCGTCATTTGCATGACGGCTTTTTAAAATTTTAAATCACAGGAAATTAACCTACGCGATAGTTTGGTGCTTCTTTGGTAATGGTCACATCATGTACATGCGACTCAGACATACCGGCAGAAGTGATTTTCACAAACTTGGCATTCTGACGCAGGTCTTCAATCGTCGCAGAACCGGTATAACCCATTGAAGAACGTAGGCCGCCCATCATCTGATGTACGATATTACCCATTGGGCCTTTGTACGGTACACGACCTTCAATACCTTCAGGAACCAGCTTCTCGGCACCGGCCTTGGAGTCCTGGAAGTAACGGTCAGCAGAACCTGTCGCACCCGCCATCGCACCCAATGAACCCATACCGCGATAAGCCTTGTAGTAACGGCCCTGGAAGAATTCAACTTCGCCTGGTGCTTCTTCAGTACCGGCCATCAATGAACCAACCATAATCGTGCTTGCGCCCGCACCAATCGCTTTGGCCATATCGCCAGAGAAACGAATACCGCCATCTGCGATCAAAGGAATCTGATCTTTCAGCGCATTGGCAACAGAATCAATCGCAGAGATCTGTGGCATACCAATACCCGCCACAATACGCGTGGTACAGATTGAACCAGGACCAATACCAACTTTAACGGCATCCGCACCTGCATCAAGTAACGCCAGCGCAGCATCACCTGTCGCGATGTTACCGCCAATCACCTGAACTTGTGGATAGTTAGCTTTCACCCAACGTACGCGTTCGATTACACCCGCAGAATGGCCATGTGCAGTATCAACTACAATCACGTCCACACCTGCATCAACCAAGGCTTCTACGCGGCTTGGCGTTTCTGCACCAGTACCAACCGCAGCACCAACACGCAGACGACCTAGATCATCTTTACAGCTGTTTGGATACAATTCAGCTTTACGGAAATCGGTTACCGTAATTAAGCCTTTCAGCTCTTGCTGATCGTTGACCACCAATACTTTTTCAATACGGTGCTGTTGCAATAAAGCTTGGATATTTTCTTTCGATTCGCCTTCACGAACTGTCACCAGACGATCCTGACCAGTCATGATATTGCTGACTGGCTGCTCAAGATTGGTTTCAAAGCGTGTATCACGACCTGTCACGATACCCACCACTTTGCCATCTTTCACAACGGGTACACCACTGATATTGTTGGCTTGAGTCAACGCAATCAGTTCACGTACTGTGGTTTCAGGAGTGACTGTAATCGGGTCTTTGACCATACCCGCTTCGAATTTTTTCACACGGCGCACTTCTGCAGCCTGAACCGCGATATCCATGTTCTTGTGCAAAATACCGATACCACCATTTTGCGCCATTGCAATTGCCATACGGGACTCAGTCACCGTATCCATTGCTGCAGACACAAGAGGAATATTCAGGTTAATGCCACGAGTTAAACGTGTCTTTAGGGAGACATCTTTTGGAAGAACAGTAGAATAGGCAGGGAGTAATAGGACATCATCGAAGGTTAACGCGTCTTGAACGATGGTCAACATAACAGTCTCACTGGTAATTTCCGTGCACTATTATAAACAAATATCGGCTTAAATTTCATTGCAATTGCAAAATTATTTTTTATTCAAGCTTCGTACACGCAAATCTATGGAAGTGCTAAAACAGCATCAATAATACCTCCGATCATGAAGTTCCCTATTTTAAAATATACCCCGATCATTTTAATCAAGTGAAAAGCAGAGCCTAAGCTCTGCTTTGGATGGATTTAGCTGACATATTCAAAACTGTCATCATTGTCGGCTTCATCAGTTTCAATCTGGACAAAGGGCAACATATTGTGTGCAATACGTGCCTTATTGCATTGCTCATCGGCAATCTGCACTTCTTTGCAGGATGAACTGCGCTGCTCATACATGCCGCAGCTCACCTGCTGGCCGATGGTGCCATCAAGTGCGATACAGCGTGGATTTTTTTGATTGGTTCCAGCCATACATGAATAGACTGCTGTCACAGGTTCGGTATAGTGCTCAGGCATATGAATACCTTCAGCCCAATAGAACGAAACCCTGAAATAGGCGC
The DNA here is from genome assembly GCF_056857555.1 of Acinetobacter sp. L-24. The sequence goes on from NZ_JBSXNI010000038.1 coordinate 96,869, forward strand.
AGCACGCCCCGCAGCTTAAACACGCATCCGGTTTTGGAACTTGAGACAACATTTCTTATAAGTTCTCATTATCAAAAAAAAGTTTTTTGGAGAAGAAATATAAAAAATGTTGTTTTTCCACACAAGAAAAAAATTATTTTTTGTGTGAACTATTCAGGACAAGTAAAAACCGTTTCATCCATCAGGTCAGTTCCGCATTGCAGCGTTTCAATCCAGTCCAGAAACTGATTAATCTGCTCTTTACCGATAAATGGTGTACCATGTTGCGGCACAATCATCTCGATTTCCATGCTGCGTACCATTTTCACCCAAAGACGAATCACCTTGTTATTGCACATATAGCGTTGATGGAAGCTTTTCATTTTTGGGATATGCGCGGCAAAGTTTTCTAGTGGCTTGGCGGCATCTTCAACCATAGACGCACCCATATCACCTGAAAACAGGATTTTGGCAATCGGATCATAAAACTGGAAATTCCCCACCGAATGCAGAAAATGCGCCGGCACCGCCACAATGTGTGATTGACCCAACGGGATGATTTGACCATGATCCGGAAGCTCCACCAATCGATCTAACCAGTTACCTTTCATCCGGTCACTCATAAAGGCCGAGTTTAAGTGCGGCAAGAAGCGCGCCCACAGCTTGGATGCCACCACTTTGGCATCGGTATATACCAGCCAGCGCGGCATGGAAGTGATAATGTCCGGGTCTTGATGTGAAGCCATGACATAGTCCAGATGGGTCAAGCGGGTGTATTTATTCAGTTCCATGGTCAGCGGCACATAGGTTAAATCACCACCCGGATCGAGTACCGCTGCGCGCTCATGATCAATAATCAAAAACTGGTTTGCCTGAACGCCTTCACCTTTGACCAGACTGGTAAAACTAATGCATTTATGTGTCCCATTATCAAACAGGACTTGCGATGTGGTGCGCTCAAAAACCATGTAAATTCCCCAATTTATAGTTAAAACTGCTGTTTTATACCCATACAACATATAAGGATTTAATAGAATTTACAATCCATAAAACCGACCATATCACGAGCTTTATCAAGCTTTTCAGAGGATTTAAGCATAAAAAATCCTGAGTTTTTAGCTCAGGATTCATGCAATTTGTTATTTTATAATTTAAAAGAAATAATATTGAACCAGGGTCGCGACACCTATGACCAGGAAAATGGCCGCGCCAATTTTATGGATCAGGCTGATCGGTAGTTTGTTCGCCAGTTTATCACCCAAAAATACCGCAGGCGCATTGGCCAGCATCATGCCTAGCGTAGTACCCAACATCACCCAGAAGACGCTGTCGAAACGTGCCGCCAGTGCCACTGTGGCAATCTGGGTTTTGTCACCAATTTCTGCCAGAAAAAACAAAATGAAGGTTGCACCAAATACCCCGAATTTTTGCCATTTATTGATACTGGCATTTTCATCACCCAGTTCATCCGGAATCAGCATCCAGACTGCCATCGCGATAAAGCCAATCGAAACGATCCACAGCAGTACTTCCGGCCCAATCACTGTGGTTACCCATTGTCCCAATACTGCAGAAAGGCCGTGGTTAATCAATGTCGCCAATAAAATAGCAACTAAAATAGGAACAGGTTTGCGAAAGCGTGCGGCAAGCAGCAATGCCAGCAGTTGGGTTTTATCACCCATTTCAGCCAGTGCTACGATTGCAGTCGACAGTAAGAATTCATACATGAGGTCTTTCTCTGGCTAGCATCCAATACCAATGACTCACCGCTCCTGCTAGCCAAAATCTGCAGAGTGGTAAATCAAAGGTCTTGCCAACAAAAGAAAGCTTGGAAAAGCTGACTTGGTTCTTTGCTATGATGACCATGCCCGGTTGAGCAAATATGTTGACCATCACCCTTCTGCTTTGCGCAAAAGGCGGCTACTCCCCAATGAAGTGCGCCAAGTATAGAATCAAATAGATTATTTTTCAATGCAGCAAGAAAAAACCCTGCCGAAGCAGGGTTTTTATTTATACCTTCTTTGTATTTCTTCCTGAGCTTCAATTGAAATATTTTTCAATGAAGCGCAAGAGAAAAGAAAGTGAATCGAATTTAATTTAGATTAACAGCGTACGAATATCTTTAAGCAGCTTGGTCAGCTTGTTGGTGAAACGAGCAGCATCTGCACCATTGATCACACGATGATCGTAGGACAATGAAAGCGGCAGCATCAAGCGTGGATCAAAGCCTTCACCATTCCAAATCGGCTGCATGGTTGCAGGTGAAATACCCAGAATTGCCACTTGCGGCCAGTTCACTAATGGCGTAAATGCTGTACCACCAATTGAACCTAGGCTAGTGATAGTGAAGTTCGCACCTTGCAGATCTTTCGGCGACAACTTCTTGTCACGCGCTTTTTGACCCAAGATTCCTAGCTCAGTGGCAATCTGTTTAATTGACTTCTGATCTGGGTGACGCAGCACAGGCACGGTCAAACCATCTGGCGTTGCGACCGCGATACCCATATGGATCTCGTTACGTAGCAAGACTGACTTACCATCATCGGCCAAGTGACCAGCAAATTCACGCTCTTCTTTTAACAAGTGCGCAACTGCTTTGATGATGAATGCCATAATGGTCAGGCTCAGGCCTTCTTTCTTGAAGTTGCCTTTCAGTTCATTACGCCATGCTTCGAGTTCAGTAATATCTGCTGCATCAAACTGGGTCACTTGCGGAATGAAATTATTCAGCGACAATTGTGGAATAGATACTTGTTGCAAACGCGTCAAGGCTTTCTCTTCCACACCACCAAAAGCGCTAAAGTCTGGCAGTTTTGGCAGACCTGCGACTTGAGCAGCAGCGGCTACAGGAGCCGCCTGTGGCGTAGTAAGACGCGTTTTGACATAGGCTTTCAGGTCTTCTTTCATGACGCGCGCATGTGGGCCAGATGCTTTGACATCTGCCAACACGACGCCCAGTTCACGTGCCAGTTTACGCACAGCAGGACCGGCATAGACTTTCGAGTTAGCCACACTCTGCTCTTTGGTCAGCTTATCGGCATTATCCGACGTCGCGACTGTTTGAGTAGAAGATGCAGCAGGTGCCGATGCTGCTTTTGCAGCAGGCGCTTTAGGTTCTTCTGCTTTGGCTGCAACAGGTACAGCAGCTGCTTGCGCTTCAGCTTCAATTGTTACCAGTGCAATGCCTTGAGAGACATTTTGACCCAGTTCCACATGAATGGCTTTAATCACGCCGGCTGTAGTGCTTGGCACTTCAACAGTCGCCTTGTCTGATTCCACCACGATGATGCTTTGGTCTTTTTCAACCGTATCACCGACCTGAACCAGAATTTCAGCTACAGCCGCCTTGTCTACACCCAAATCAGGCACCATCACTTCAACATCACCCGCAGGTGTTGCTGGCGTTTCTGGTGCTTCGACTGCTTTCTCTTGGGCCGCCGCTTGAGCAACTGGTGCTTGAGGTGCTTCTGTCGGTGCTGATGCTGTCGAAACAGCCGTTTTCACTTTCAGAATGACCACACCTTCTTTAATGGTATCGCCTTCTTTAATCTCGATGGACTCTACCGTGCCTGAAACCGTACTTGGCACTTCAACAGTCGCCTTGTCTGATTCCACCACCACGATGCTTTGATCCACTTCGATTTCATCACCGACAGAAACCAGAATTTCACCGACAGTGGCTTTTTCTACACCAATATCGGGGATTTGAACATCAACCACCTGTGAGTTCGCTTGTGCCTCAGGAGCAGCAGAAGCTTTAGGCTGATGCGAAGCCAGTTCCTGCATGATTTCCTGATCCGGCAATGAAGTCGGAGTATTTTCTGAAGTTTTTTGTGAGGCATCTGCTTGCTGTGGCTCGACCACATCAGCGCTACCGTCTTCAGCTTGTAGCTCAATCAGTACCGCGCCTTCAGCGACTTCATCACCCTGGCTCACCAGAATGCTTTTTATCACGCCTGCTGAAGTGCTAGGTACTTCAACAGAGGCTTTATCAGATTCAAGTAACACAATGCTGTCATCGATCGCGATCGTATCACCGACTTTGACCAGAATTTCGGCCACTGTTGCCTTATCTACACCAATATCAGGAGTCGTAATTTGCATGCTTAGTTCTCCTCTTTGTAGTCAGCAACAGCATGTACAGATGGGGTTTCTTGCGGTGCCCAAGCCACTGGACGATCTGTATCAAGCTCGAAAGTCGAGATCGCATCTTTTACCAGGCGCGCATCAACTTCACCTTCATCTGCCAGTTTTTTCAAAGTTGCCACCACAATATGGGCAGCATCAACACCGAAGTAACTACGCAAGTTGGCACGTGTATCTGAACGGCCATAACCGTCAGTACCCAATGCTACGAATGGACGGCCATCTGGAAGATAAGCACGAATCTGTTCGCTATAAGCACGCATATGATCGGTTGCAGACACGACGATACCTTCAGTACCGCGAAGCTGTTTCGATACCCATGCTTCTTTTACGTCTTCAGCCAGCGGATGCAAGCGGTTGTATTCTTCACATGCCATACCGTCACGTGCCAGTTCATTGAAGCTGGTCACACTGTAGACATTTGAATGAATTTGATATTCCTCACGAAGAATCTTCGCTGCCTTGATCACTTCACGCAGGATCACACCTGAGCCCAGTAACTGAACAGTGGCTTTTTCATCTTCTTCCAGTAAGTACATACCACGCTTGATGCCTTCTTCAACACCTTTTGGTATTTCCGGATGCTCGTAGTTTTCGTTCATTACGGTCAGGTAATAGAACACACGTTCCTGGTTCACATACATACGTTGTAAACCGTCATGCACGATCACCGCCAATTCATAACCGAAACATGGGTCATAAGAGACACAGTTTGGAATGGTATTGGCCAAGATGTGTGAATGACCATCCTGATGCTGCAAGCCTTCACCGTTCAGTGTAGTACGACCTGCAGTTGCACCCAGCAAGAAGCCTTGTGCCTGTGCATCGCCTGCTGCCCAGGCAATATCACCGATACGCTGGAAACCAAACATCGAGTAGTACATATACATCGGAATCATTGGCAGGTTATTGGTTGAATAACTGGTCGCCAATGCTGCCCATGCACTCATCGCACCGGCTTCGTTAATCCCTTCCTGCAACATGTGACCGTCTTTGGCTTCACGGTAATGCATCAGCTGTTCTTGGTCTTCCGGGGTATATTTCTGGCCATGCGCGGCATAAATACCGAGCTGACGGAACATCCCTTCCAGACCGAAAGTACGGGCTTCATCAGGCACGATTGGCACAACACGGTCTTTAATCGCTTTCTCTTTAAGAAGTGCAGAGATTAAACGCACCATCACCATCGTGGTCGATTGTTCTTTACCATTTGAACCGGCCAAGACCGAATCAAATACTGAAAGTCCAGGAATCGCCAGCTGTTCGCTTTCCTTACGACGTGCAGGCAGGTAACCACCTAGCGCTTCACGACGTGCCTTCATATATTTCAATTCAGGTGAATTTTCGCTTGGACGGTAGAACGGTACTTCTTCAAGCTGTTCGTCGGTGAAAGGAAGGTTGAAACGATCACGCACATATTTCAAGGAATTGATTTGCATCTTCTTGATTTGATGCGTTTTGTTGACTGCTTCGATTTCTTCCGACAAACCATAACCTTTCACGGTTTTCGCCAGAATCACGGTCGGCTGACCTTTAGCCGTACATGCTTCAGCATAAGCAGCAAAAACTTTGTACGGGTCGTGACCACCGCGGTTCAGATTATCAATATCTTCGTCGCTTAAATCTTTCACCAGCTCTTTAGCTTCTGGGTATTTACCGAAGAACTTTTCACGTGCGTAAGCACCACCTTTTACCTGATAACGCTGGAAATCGCCATCGACTGCTTCTTCCATCACTGCTTTCAGTGCACCGGATTTATCTTTATCCAGTAGTGGATCCCAATGACGGCCCCACACAACTTTAATCACACGCCAGCCTGCGCCGCGGAATAATGACTCAAGTTCCTGAATGATCTTGCCATTACCACGTACCGGACCATCCAGACGTTGCAAGTTACAGTTCACTACCCAAATCAGGTTGTCGAGCTTTTCGCGACCTGCCAGAGAAATTGCACCCAAGCTTTCCGGCTCGTCCATCTCACCATCACCCAGATAAGCCCAAACCTTACGATCTTCTTCTTTAATCAGGCCACGGTTCATCAGGTACTTTTGGATATGTGCCTGATAAATTGACATGATTGGACCCAGACCCATCGATACGGTCGGGAACTGCCAGTAGTCCGGCATCAAATAAGGATGCGGATAAGATGGCAAACCTTTACCACCCACTTCACGACGGAAATTATTCAGATGCTCTTCAGTCAAACGGCCTTCTAAAAATGAACGCGCGTAAATACCCGGTGCACAGTGACCTTGGTAATAGATCATGTCGCCGCCGAAGTTATCGCTGTTGGCGCGGAAGAAGTGGTTAAAGCCCACATCATAAAGGGTTGCGGAAGAAGCAAAACTCGCCAGGTGACCACCGAGATCATCCCCGGTTTTATTCGCGCGTAATACCATTGCCAAGGCATTCCAGCGGATCAGCGCGCGAATACGGCGCTCCATGTCCTGGTCACCCGGCATGGCAGGTTGCTCTTCAACAGAAATCGTATTTAAGTAGGGAGTATTTAAACGCTGAATAGGAACATGCTTTGCAATTGCGCGTTGATAAAGTTTTTCTAATAAAAATGCTGCACGCTCAGTGCCCATGTGCTGCAAAACAGAGTCAAATGCATCTTGCCATTCTTGGGTTTCTTGCGCGTCTGTATCGCCATAAAACGCCATAATCTACAGTTCCTAAAAGCCTAATCTAATGTCTTATATGTACCATATTTAAGACCTCTGCAGGTATGGCCTTAGCTGAATGCGATTTAGCAGTACTATTTAGGAACTAAATGATGGGTGACGTATAATTACACTACATAACAAAAAATAGTCAATAAAGGCGATTTATTATACAATCATTATAATAGTTGGTGATAATATGAGACTTAAAAGTGATAAAACAAAAAGCCCTTCAAGTTGACTTGAAGAGCCTTCAGCTTAAACGCTTTAAAATGCTTATCGGAGATTTTTTATGTATAGAGATGCATCTTGTTATTCAGGTCTATACTTAAGGTAACATGGCCAAATAAGTAGATGGGTTTTTACGTTGACCGTCTTTTACTACTTCATAATGCAAGTGTGGACCGGTACAGCGACCAGTACAGCCGACATTAGCAATATGATCACCCGCTCGCACCTGTTCTCCCACACGTGCAATAAGACGTGAAGCATGGGCATAGCGCGTTAAATAGCCATTGCCATGATTGATTTCAACGTATTGACCATAACCTGTGCCCCAACCTGATTTGGTCACAATTCCTGGACCTGTTGCATAGATTGGTGTACCACTTGGCGCTGCAAGATCAAGGCCTGAATGATTTTCAGCACGGCCACTCATGGTACGGCCACCGTAATTTGAACTTACGCGAGAATTAGGTAAAGGATGAGAAATTAGCCAAGAATAAGCACTGTTTGCTGCCGCTTTATTGGATGAAGTATTGGCATACTTCTGAGCAAGCGTTCGATTGTTCAGTTCAACTGGTTTCTCACGAAGTTGAACATTCAATTTAGTCTGTGCTGGAATATCGATATCATCTGGATGAGTATATGCACCCTGTGCCAGAGTACGCGTCAATTGCTCGATACGATCTGTTGAACCATTTTCTTGATTTAGATTGACTAAATCTGCGAACGCAACCGAAGCCGCTGAAACTGATAAAGAAAATGCCAACAAAATACGTCGCATATGCATAAAAAACCTCTCTAAACTGCTTTAATCGAGTTCCTTGAAGATCTCTATCCTTGATATCCACTAAAAGAAGCGCATAAGATTAAGACATAAATATGTAGGAATCATGTATGTCGGAACCTGTCAACGTTTTTCAACAAACAAGAAAACAGATAAAAACAGGAAACTTTTCGTTTCTCTCATCACAAGTCGCTGCCTGGCAGAAACTTACGAAACTCGTACAACCGCTATTGCCCCAACCGGAACGCTGGCAAGTTGTCTGCTATCAAAATGGTGTGTTAACGATTACCGGTGAAAACCAGGCCATGATCAGTCAATTGGCCTATCTTCAAAAGCAATACATTTCACAACTCTCTCAAATAAATGAATTAACAGATCTCACTAAACTTCAAGTTTGCTTGCGGAATCCTTCGCAAACATCACCTGTTTCAGCAACACCTGAAAGAGCCTTAAATGCAGAAACACAGGAATTACTTCGTAGTGCTGCTGACTTTATAAGCGACCCTAAGCTTAGCCAAGCTTTACTACGTTTGGCAAGCAATAAAAAGTAACATAGCAATCAAATGTAATAAATTAAAAAGCAAACATTATGTGATGTGTATCACAGTATTAAAGCAATAACAAAAACATAAAGACACAAACACAATGACTTATGTCACATTCACATACATGATTGGACAATTGGCTTCGTCATCAAATGTTACAATTTCATAGCAGCTTGGATCACTTTTCACATTGCGTAAAAGTTGATTATTCAAGGCATGTCCAGATTTATAACCATCAAATTTGGCAATAATCTGATGCCCGAGCAGGTATAAATCACCCACGGCATCCAGAATTTTATGACGTACAAATTCGTCCGAGAAACGTAAACCTTCTTCATTAACGACCCCGGTTTCATCTACACCAATGGCATTTTCCAGGCTGGCACCCAGCGCCAGATTATTGGCTTTGAGATAATCCAGATCTTTCATAAACCCAAAGGTACGCGCTTCACTGACTTCATAAACGAAGGTTTCAGTAGAAAAATCGATACTGGCGGACTGATGTTCTTTTTTAAAGGCAGGATGATCAAAATCGATGGTGAAATTCAGCTGAAAGCCCTCATGTGGGCTAAAAATGGCACGTTTGTCATCAATGAGTGCTTCAACCGGTTTAATAATCTTGACGAATTTTTTAGCGGCATCCAGCTCTTGCAAACCGCCCTGCATGAGCAGGTAAATAAACGGACCTGCACTGCCATCCATAATCGGGACTTCAGAGGCCGACACTTCAATAATCAGGTTATCAATGCCTAGACCAGCAATCGCACTCATGACATGTTCAATGGTGCCTACTTTGGCATTTTCCTGAACCAGGTTCGAGCACATGAAGGCTTCTTGAATCAGCATGGCATCGGCAGGAATGTCGACTGGCGGATTCAGGTCAATACGACGAAACACAATTCCCCCATCGGCATGGTGCGGCACAAAGTTAATCATGACTTTTTGCCCACTGTGAAGACCGATTCCGCTCGCTTTCACGACACGTTTCAGGGTACGTTGTTTCAACATGCTTTTATCATCTGTTCATCTATAAAACCGCTATACGTTAGCATATTTGGCTATTGATAAAAAACAAAAAGGTGGCTTAAAAGCCACCTTTCCTGTCTAATCTAGCTAAACACATGATGTTACATGTTATTTACGCTGTTGATTCTTAAGATAATCCTGAATGCTCATTGGCGTTGGGCGCGGGCTAGAAACTGAAGCCGCCGCTGGATTCGCTGCTGCACCTGTTTCATGCTGCTGACGCTGAATTGCCGGTACATCATCATCTTCCACCACAGCCTGTGCAGCTGCTGCTGGACGAGTTGCCTGTACATTAGTACGTTTGGTCGGTTCAACTGAATCCGCTGCATGACGGGTTAAACCTGTTGCAATCACAGTCACGCTGATTTCATCACGCGCATCCGGATCAAAAACGGTACCGTAGAACACCTGACCCTCATCTAAATCGACAATCTGGTTCACGACATCAGTAATTTCTTCAATTTCACCGAAAGTCACGTCATCGCCACCAGTCACGTTGATCAGAATGCCTTTGGCATTCATGATAGTCACGTTGTCGAGTAATGGACTACGGATTGCCTGCTCAGCAGCCTGACGTGCACGGTTCTCACCACGACCCAGACCGACACCCATCATGGCATAACCACGAGTGCTCATGGCTGTTTTTAAGTCAGCAAAGTCAAGGTTGATATGGCCAGGACGGACTACCAAATCAAAAATACTGCGTACTGCATTCAGTAGAACATCATCCGCTTTTTTATATGCATCTTTCATTGAAATATCACGGAAGACTTTCAATAGACGCTGGTTTGGAATGATGATTAATGAGTCTACATGCTGCTCAAGAGCTTCGATGCCTTTTTCAGCAGACTGTAGACGGCGTTTGCCTTCAAAGTTAAATGGCGTGGTCACGACACCAACGGTCAAGATACCCATTTCTTTCGCAATTTCAGCCACGACTGGCGCTGCACCGGTACCGGTACCACCGCCCATACCCGCAGTAACAAAGACCATATCGGTCCCTTCAAGCTGCTGGCGGATCAGTTCACGGCTTTCTTCTGCTGCGGTCTGGCCGACTTGCGGATTTGCACCTGCACCCAGACCACGGGTACTTTGCTCGCCCAGCTGAATTTTAAATTCGGCTTCCATGCGATCCAATGCCTGCTTGTCCGTATTGGCACAAACAAACTTTACGCCCTGGATATCGGACTGCAACATATGTTGTACAGCATTACCACCCGCACCACCTACACCAAACACAGTGAAACGGGCTTGACCATTGCTATCGCTATGATCGTCTTCGAAAAATTCAAATGAGGCCATGACCTATAAAATTCCTAATTCATAATTGGCAGTCACTAAGCCCGTATACTGCCTTAATCTTAATAAAATTGTTTTTAAGAATGCTGCTCATGCGTTCACTTGTCAAGTACAAGCCCGATTAACTACATCTTCCCAACAATATTCACAATAAAAATCGACTTAAAAGATTGATTTCAAGGTGTCATTAAAGCCAAACAAGGCTCTTTTGACCCGCTTGGCCAATGACAACCGTTCTACATCATCCTGTTCCACAATCGTGTCCTGGGTATCACTCTGACTAAACATCAGCAAGCCCGCCACAGTGCTATATTGTGAGCGACGTAAAGCAGCCTGATGTTGTTCATCTGCATACACCTGAGTCGGCGGATTACCTAAATGCGCCGAGACCCCCATGGTACGGCGAACAAAGCTCACCATTCCTTCGATATGACTAGCATCGCCGGTCAATACCACACCATGATACAAGCCCTGAAGAGCACCGTTTTTCACCAATTCATCACGCACCAGACCCAGAATTTCTTCATAACGCGCCATGATGATTTCAGTCAATTCAATCCGGCTGATGGTTTGTGGCCCATCAATCCCCTGGAACTGAATCATATGGTCAGGCTTGACCACTTTCAGGTCGACACAGCCATACAATAATTTCAGACGTTCAGCTTCTTCAGTTGTGGTTTGCAATACTGCTGCAATATCACGGGTCACATGTTCACCGCCACGTTGGAAGGTATGGGTTAAGGCCAAACGACCATCCACATACACTGCAACATTGGTCGTGCCGGCACCGATATCTACTAAGCATACGCCATATTCTTTTTCGTCTTTCAGCAGGCTGGCTTCAGCAGTAGCCAAGCTCGACACCACCATTTTTTCTACACCAATATTGGCACCTTTCAGGGCGCGATCAATATTCTGCATGGTACTGATCGGCAGCATCATCAAATGATAGTGTCCGGTCATGCTATGTGCCGACATCCGAATCGGGTTTAACACCCATTCCGGTGAGTCGTCCAGCTCAAAACCCAGAGGCACAGCACTGACCAGATAATGATCTGAAGTCAAATGACTAGCTTTAGCCAATTCCAGTGCACGCACCACTTCACTGGTGGTAATCGCATGCTCGCTATTGTCGATCGAGGTGCGACCTGAAGCATAAAAGCTTTTTAATTCGGCACTTGGAATAGAGACCCAGGCAGAATGTACACGACATTCCGCCATATCTTCTGCTTCTTGAACGGCATTTTTAATTGCAGTAATAACTTTATCGAGACTGACAATTTTCCCTTTACTCATGCCTCGGTTACGAGCGGTGGCCATACCAATCACTTGGATATTGTCTGGCGCGTGTACCTTGCCAATCAAAACTGAAACTTTGTGTGTCCCAATGTCAATCGCCACAACCGAGGGAACAGCTTCACTCATTATTCACTACTACCATTACGTGTTTGTTAGATTTATGGCTTTAAATGCCTCTATTTTTTAAAGCCGGTCATTATGGCTTTACTGTTACCTTATTCTCAACGCCCGTGTCATCAATGGTTACAATAAAATGTCCATTTACAATTTTAGGCGGAATTGAATTTTTCCACTGTATCGACAATCCATTGCGATAACGCAGGTCGATGGCCGAAATTTTAGACCAGACCGGCTTTAAATCGCTCTGAGACAGATGACTCAGGCGTTGTAATTTGCTCATAGTCTGGTCTTTATCCACAATTATTCTTAAACCCGAATCAAACTGCATAAACCAGGTCATTCGCTCGGTGAGATATAATTCTTTTAGACGAATGCCTTGTGGCAAAAATAACTGATTAATTTCATTATAACGACGCATCATGGTTTCTGCATGGCTCGCTGGCCCATGTAGCAACGGTAATGCCTGATAATTCTTGGGTGTGACTTCAGTGAAAATAACACCACTGTCACTCAATAAACGCCCTGTTCCCCAACGTGCAATTGCATGATGCGGCATCACCCGCACCCGAATGCCATTTGGCCAGGCTCGGGAAACCACGACCCGATCCACCCAGGATAATTCCAGAGTACGATCGCGGATCGCTTCCAGATCTGAAGTAAAATAGTTTTCGGTCACAATCGGTGACACATATTGCATGACCTGACGCTGTTCAGCAGCCGAGCGCGTACCTATCACGCCCAGCTCTGCCACGTCACTATTGGTCATGACTTTATATAAGCCCAATATTCCAAAGGCCAGCACCAATACCGCAATACACAACAATAACCAGCCACCAAAATTGGTCAGCTTTTCTTTGCGTGTCGGCGGCTTGTCGTGAATTGAAGTAATCGCAGCACGTTTACGGCGCATGGAAACAGGAAGTTGAGCCATATTTAGTGTGCCGAACCAGTCAAGGTCTGTTCCAGAATCGCGACACACAGCTCATCAAAACTGTATCCGACTGCAGCTGCCGCTTTTGGCACCAGTGAATGACTGGTCATGCCTGGCACGGTATTCACTTCAAGCAACCAGAAGTTGCCCTGTTCATCCTGCATGGCATCAATCCGGCCCCAACCGCTGGCACCGACTGCCTGGAATGCGCGCAAACTTAAGGCTTTTAACTGCTGCTCTTCAGCTTCAGTTAAACCACATGGAATGCCATATTGCACATCATTACGCTGATATTTCGCTTCATAATCGTAGAAAGCAACATCTTGAGGCGGTTCAAGACGAATCACAGGTAGCGCCTGACCATTTAAAACCACAATGGTGTATTCACGGCCGGTAATCCATTTTTCTGCCATCACCACGGCATCATGTTCAGTTGCCTTGGTAATTGCTTCTGCAAAATCTTCAATTTTCTCAACCTTACTCATGCCGATACTGGAACCTTCATGTACCGGCTTGATAATCAAAGGCAAGCCTAAAGCATTAACAATGTCGGTCGCATCAGAGTCTTTGGTGACAATGCGATACGGTGCTGTCGGCAATTCCGAACCCTGCCAGACCTGCTTGGTCTTGACCTTGTCCATGCCGATGGCAGAACCTTGTACACCGGTACCGGTATACGGCACGTTTAACCATTCCAATGCACCCTGGATCTGGCCGTCTTCCCCGCCACGACCATGCAATACAATGAATGCACGATCATAATTCACCAATTCTGTGACACTACGCTCCTGCGGGTCAAACGCTTCCGCATTGATCCCTGAACGCACTAATGCCTCAAGTACCGCCGTACCACTGTCTAGAGAAACCTCACGCTCTGCAGATTTACCACCAAGCAACACGGCAACTTTTCCGAATTTTGAAGCATTTGACACGTTTATATCCTTAAACTTTTTTCAATCTGGTCAATTCAATTCAGTCACACAAGATGACTATTTTATATATAAGTGATTTTGTGCAAGTTCGACTGAGATTGCTCCAACATTACCTGCGCCCTGGGTTAATAACAAGTCATTTGCTTGCAATACTTTTCTCATGATCTGATTCAGGTTGCCGTCCGCCGCATCGACCAGAATTGGCTCGACTTCACCACGTAGACGAATGCTGCGGGCCAAAGTACGGCTGTCCGCCCCGACAATCGGTTTTTCGCCAGCAGGATAAACATCCAGCAACAATAACTGGTCTACAGTCGAAAGTACTTCCACAAAATCATCAAAGCAGTCACGGGTACGGCTATAACGGTGTGGCTGGAACATCATTACCAGACGACGGTCCGGATGACTCTGACGCGCAGCTTTAATCGTCGCTTCGACTTCTTTTGGATGATGACCATAGTCATCCACCAGTTTCACGTCACCGCCTTCAATCGCAAACTCACCCTGAACTTCAAAGCGGCGACCCACACCACTAAAACCTTCCAGTGCACGGCAGATTGAAGCATCAGACACGCCTTCATCAGTTGCTATACCAATCGCAGCCAAGGCATTCAGCACATTATGCAAACCTGGCTGGTTGACCGTTACACGCAATGGCTCACGCTCTTTACGCAATACGGTAAAGTGGGTTTGCATGCCATCCTGATCAACATCTACTGCGCGGATGTCATTGTCTTCATTGAAGCCATAAGTCAGTAATGGACGTGCAATCCGCGGCATGATTTCACGGATATTGGCATCATCACCACAGACTACGGCCAAGCCGTAAAATGGCAGTTTTTGCAGGAACTGGATAAAAGTATCTTTCAGGACATCGAAGCTACCGCCATAGGTATCCATATGATCGGCATCAATATTGGTCACCACGGCAGCCATCGGTTCCAGATGCAGGAAAGAAGCATCTGACTCATCGGCTTCGGCCACGATATAACGGCTGGCGCCTAAGGCTGCGTTCATCCCAGTACGGTTCAGCAAACCACCGATCACATAGGTTGGATCCATGTTTTCTTCAGCCAGCATACAGGTGATCAGACTGGTGGTTGTGGTCTTGCCATGTGTGCCGGCAACGGCAATACCATGACGGTAGCGCATCAGTTCACCCAGCATTTCCGCACGGCGAACCACAGGAATACGGTTTTCAATCGCGGTTTTAATTTCCGGATTTTCTTTATCAATCGCGGTAGAGACCACGATCACGTTGGCGCCTTTAATATTATTTGCAGTATGTCCGATATAGACTTTAATGCCATTCGCTTCCAGCTGTGCGGTGGTATTGGATGCCTTGATATCTGAACCGGAAACTTTATAGCCCTGGTTTTTCAGCACTTCCGCAATACCACACATGCCTGCGCCGCCGATCCCCACAAAATGAATGTGTTTGATACGGCGCATTTCCGGCACTTTAATTAACTTTTTCGCTTGTTCAGCTGGGGTTGTTGGAGACATAGTTTACTCGGATTACAATTCTTGAATTAAACGGACCACATGTTGAGTCGCATCGGGTTGAGCCTGTCGGCGTGCTTTCACGGCCATTTCCATTAACAGTTGGCGATTCAGCATCGGCTCTAATAATGTTTTTAAACTTTCCGGGGTCATCGTGGCCTGCGGACAAATCTTTGCCGCATTGATATTGGCTAGGAAACCGGCATTGGCCGTCTGGTGATCATCGACCGCACTTGGAAGCGGCACAAAAATCGCAGCCACCCCGGCAGTGGCAATTTCAGTTACAGTCAATGCGCCAGCACGGCAAATCACCAGATCGGCATCAGAATAGGCTTTGGCCATATCTTCAATAAACGGCTGTACTTCTACTTGCAGATTGGCTGGTGCATTTTCATAACGTGCCCGGGTCGACTCGGCATGGTTTTGCCCACACTGATGATAGACGCTTAATGGCACATTGAGTTGCTTTAAAGCTTCTGGAACACGTTCATTTAAGGCTTGCGCCCCCAAAGACCCACCAACAATCAGAATACGTAAAGGCAGTCCTGCCTTGTCACGCTCCTGATAACGCCAGGACGGATTTAAAATTTCGCTAATTTCTTGTCGTACCGGATTACCTGTAGTCACGACTTTTTCTTGGGCCGGAAAGGTATTTGGAAAAGCCTGACACACCATCTTTGCCACACGCGACAATTGGGTATTGGTAAAACCGGCAACTGCATTCTGTTCATGGATCAGCACCGGAATGCCTAAGATACGTGCGGCCAAACCACCCGGGCCTGCCACATAGCCGCCAAAGCCTGCCACGGCATCGACCTGAAGCTGTTTCATGAATTTCATGGCACTTAAGGTGGCTTTCATGATTTTAAAAGGCGCCAAGGCCTTACGTAGAAAACCGTTGCCACGCACACCCTGAATATCAATCTGATAAATGGGAATATTCTGGTTTTTTAATAGACGGTTTTCCATGCCTGCAGGGGTGGCCAACCAGGAAACCTGTATACCTTGTTGTTGTAAGTCTTTGGCAACAGCTAACGCTGGAAACACATGTCCACCTGTACCTGCGGCCATCATCATGACATGTTTAGGCTGTTTTTGCTGAGCGTCGGTCACGGTTTAATTCTTCAATACTAAAAATGGAGCAGGAAATCTGATTTAAGTAATCAATTGTAATCACAAACCTCAGGCCATGAAAGTTTATTTACTTTATTTCAACAAGGCTTTAATTGTTTTTTTCACGCAAATTTCAAGTTTAGACTCGTTTTATTTATAAGGTCTGCACTTTTCCTTAGACTTAAGTGAAGCATCATACCAATTTTAAACTCACTTTTCATTATATTATCAATAACTTTGCCACGAAGAGCGCTTTATTTACAGCGGTCTTCCGTTTTCTCCCGTTCACCTCCTCTCTTATTATCATTGGCCGATAATCTTAGGCTTAAATCCTATCAATTTTATAAAAGTTTCATGCTATTCATATCTATATATGAATGATGCTTGATGTACAAGCAGATGCTTTAAATGGACTCAGTTCGGATAGATGTCAAAAATCTCATGTCGTGATGTATGGATTATCTTGGCCGGTTATCTGGCTGCGATCCATGTCGGCAAACTTTCGGCCGTGATTCCTGTGTTGCAACAGGATTTAAACCTGAGTTTTACCCAGGCTGGTTTTTCATTAGCGTTGGTGCAGGCCGCCGGAATGCTGTTTGCGCTATGCATTGGCGCCTTCTCGGAAAAAATGGGATTAAAGCGCTGCCTGATCATGACCTTAATCATTTTAGGGCTGAGCAGTCTTGCTGGGCTTTGGATTACGCAACCTGCCACTTTATATGTATTGCGTTTTATGGAAGGAATCGGATTTTTAACCATCTCCTTGTGTGCGCCAGCAATTTTAAAGCGGATCAGCCGCGCTGAGACACTGAATTTCAAGATGGGACTCTGGAGTTCCTATATGGGCATCGGTGTCAGTCTGGCCGTATTGACGATTCCTCTCCTGCTTGAATATCTGGACTGGCAAATGATCTGGGCCATTTTGGGCTGCCTGTGCCTTGTCATTGCTGGCATGATTAAACAATATTTAAATATTGAACCTGTCTTGGTAACACAGCCAGACTCTTCTCAGCCAGCTACGGAAAACACCTCATTCTGGCAGATTGTTCAAATTACCCTGACCCATCCTCCCATTATCTGTCTGGCGATTATTTTTGCCTGTTATACCAGTCAATGGATTACTGTCACGGGCTTCCTGCCTACGCTGTATGTCGAACAGGGGCTGGACTTAAAACGCGCAGGGATGCTGGTCTCGATAGTCGTGCTGGCCAATCTGGGGGGCACTTTTGGCGCAGGCATGTTGCTGCAACAGGGTTATAGACCGCCCACCTTATTGAGTACCGGATTTGTAGCAATGCTCTGCAGCAGTGGTCTGGTGTTTGCTGCAAATGCCTGGCTCTCATTTGAATTGCAGGTTGTCAGTGCCTTGCTGTTTTCACTGATTGGCGGGATGATCCCAACCACTGTTTTTGCGATTACCCTGCACTATGCACCACGTGCCTATGCAGCAGCAGCCAGTGTGGGTCTGGTTTTACAAATTTCAGCCTGCGCACAGTTTTTTATACCGACCCTGAGCGCTGTGCTGATATCTGCCACCCAATACTGGGCCAATCTTGCCATTATCACTGTCTGCCTTTCGATGCTGGGCATGGTAATGACGGCATTTTTATTTAAGCGCTATCCCCAATGAAAAAATAAAAAAGAGCCTGCAAGCAGACTCTTTTTTCACCTGATTTTGCTTTTAAACCTGATTGGCCTGCCCCGCTTCCAGCACGGCAAACAGATCATCTGCAATCGAGGTGCCAAACTGGGTGTCAATTTCACGGATACAGGTTGGACTGGTTACATTAATTTCAGTAACATAATTTCCGATCACATCCAGCCCTACAAAGACCAGACCTTTTTCTCTGAGATACGGCCCTACTTTTGCTGCAATGGCTTTGTCATTTTCAGTCAGGGGGCGTGCCTCGCCCAGACCACCCGCGGCCAGATTACCGCGCACTTCACCATTTTGCGGAATACGGGCCAGACAATACGGCACTGGCTCGCCATTAATCATCAGGATGCGTTTATCGCCTTCGACAATTTCCGGAATATAACGCTGCGCCATGATCGGCTGGGTACCATTATTGGTCAGCATTTCAATGGTTGAACCGATGTTGATGCCATCCTGATACAGGCGGAAAATCCCGGTGCCGCCCATGCCATCCAGCGGTTTTACAATCACATCGACCTGTTCTTTGAGAAATTCACGAATCAGGCTTTGCTGCGAAGTCACCAAGGTCGGAACTTGCAGATGCGGGAACTGGGTCGCGAACAGTTTTTCATTACAGTCACGCAGGCTTTGCGGCTTGTTGATAATCCATGCCCCTTCGCGCTCTGCCTGCTCCAGAATATAAGTGGTATAGACGAAGTTCATATCAAAAGGCGGATCTTTACGCATCAAGACAACGTCATAAGCAGCGATCGACTCTTTTTGTTTTTCGCCAAGTTCATAATAATGGTCGTAGTCTTCAAATACCTGTAACGGCGCGATCAGACCAAAGGCCTTGCCCTGATCGATATATAAATCTTGCTGCAATGCATAACCGAGTTCATGCCCGCGACGTGCTGCTGCCCACAGCATGGCCATGGTCGAGTCTTTCTTCAGGTTTACATTTTCAATGGGATCCATCACAACAAGTACGCGCATGTGTCTCTGCTCTTTTTCAAAAAATGACTTGGCAAGGAGTATAGCTTGTGTGGATTCTTTTGTTTATGGTGATTTTGCATGACTTATTTTGTATAGGTTTTTAGATAGATGCTCAGGCAATTTGAGCTCAAGGGAGGTATGCCATGCAACAGGCCATTATCGGTTTTCACCTGGATGAGGAACAGCATTGGGTTGCAGAACTGGCCTGCGGACATGGCCAGCATGTGCGGCATACCCCGCCCTGGCAAAATCGCCCATGGGTGATGACCGAGCAAGGACGTAAAGAAAAACTCGGGATGCTGCTAGACTGTAGAAAATGCGAAAAGTGCGAAACTGAAACCTGAACCTATGAAAAAAGTAGTATGTAGGTGACCTAAAAAATAATCTTGTCCAGAATTTGCTAATTTGAGTTACTGCTTTTATTGCTCAAACATGCAGCGTATTTTTTCAGGGTGTACTTTTGCTCATACGGCTCGTCAAACAGATCTGGTTGGTGATGCTTGTGGTTTTTGCCATAGGCTGGAGCAGTGTGTCTGTCGCATCTGCAAACACCATGCATCTGGTTATGCCGTCTGAAAAAACGAATCCTCATTGTCTGGAAATGACAAAACCCTCTGCTTCTCACTCGCTGCATAAGACTGATCATCATCAAGATCAGGAACTGATTCAGCCGGATTGTGTCAGTGACAGCACCCAGCAGTCATCAGATTGTCTGGATTGTGGCACTATGGCCTGCCAGAACTTGGTCACCAGCCTGCCCATTACAACGCCCGAGTTAAGCGTGCCTGATCACGGTTATCCGGAAAAAACCCTCCTCCCTGCTTACCATGCCCAGCACCTTGCTGGTTACTGGCAAGAAATCCTGCGCCCACCCAAAGCTTGATCCTGAATTTTTAAATTTTTTTATTCATTAAGGATTAAGTTATGTCGCTTAAAATCAGTCAAAGCCTGTGTCTGGGCTTCGGTCTCATCTCGTCGTCTGCCTTGTTTGCAGCCGTAAAAGAATATCATCTGGTCATTGATGAAAGCCCGATCAATCTCACCGGAAAGACGGTCAAGCGTATCACTGTAAACGGAAAATTCCCTGCACCCTTGCTGGAATTTGAAGAAGGTGATGATGCAGTCATTCATGTACAAAACAACCTGAACAATCAGGATACCTCGCTGCACTGGCATGGCCTCCTCCTGCCCGGGCTGATGGATGGTGTCCCCGGATTTAACGGTTTTCAGGGGATCAAACCGAAACAGTCTTTTACTTATCGCTTCAAGGTTCGTCAAAACGGCACCTATTGGTATCACGCACATTCCAAAGGTCAGGAACAGGACGGCCTCTATGGCGCATTGGTGATTCGCCCCAAAGCACAGACATTACTACCTCCACATGAACAAACCGAGCGGGATTATGTGGTGATGCTGTCGGATTTTCACGAACAGGGCAGCCAGCAGATTCAGAACAATTTAAAAAAATCGGCCGAATATTATCAGAACCAGCGCGAAACCGTTGGCGATGTATTTAAGCAGGTAAAACGTGACGGCCTCAAGGCCACCTGGACAGACCGCAAGATGTGGAACCAGATGCGCATGCTGAAAACCGACCTGTCTGATGTTACCGGTTATACCTTTCTGGTCAATGGAAAAACGCCGCAACAAAACTGGAGTGGCCAGTTCCAGCCCAATAAAAAAGTCCGCCTGCGTTTCATCAATGCCTCAGCCATGTCGTTTTTCGATGTGCGTATTCCCCAGCTGAAAATGACCGTGGTCAGCGCCGATGGACAAGCTGTGCAGCCGGTCGCTGTAGATGAATTCCGGATTGGAACTGCTGAAACCTATGATGTGATTGTGGAACCCACTGCAGCGCATTACCAGATTGAAGCGGAATCGATCGACCGCTCAGGCTTTGCCATTGGCAGTCTGCATCAGGCAACTGATTCAAGCAAAACCGCAGCGCCGGTTCAATTACCAACACCGCGCCCTCGTGCCTTATTGACCATGGAAGATATGGGACATGGCGAACAACATGATATGTCACATGACGCACATAGCAATCAGACCACACAATCTAAAGCAGGTACGCCTAAGCATGATGAGCATGCCCAGCACACCATGCATGCCAGTCATAGTGCCATCTCCGAAACCCATCAGTCTCAACAGCCGGTTGAGGGCTGGGCTAATATGTCTACGCCTGCAGGGCACAAAGCCTTGCAATATCAAGACCTCAAAGCGCTGACACCGCAACCTGATACCCGCGCAGCAGAACGTGAACTGGTGATTCGTCTGGGTGGAACTATGGAGCGCTATATCTGGACCATGAATGGTAAAAAATTCAGTGATGCCGAGCCACTTCAGGTGAAATATGGCGAGCGGATCCGGCTGAAATTTATCAATGACAGCATGATGGCCCATCCGATGCATTTGCATGGAATGTTTATGCAGCTGGAAAATGGTCAGTCTGCTGCAAATATGCCAAATAAACACACCGTGATTGTGCCGCCCGGGAAAACGGTGACCACCCTGCTCACAGCAGATGAACTGGGAGAATGGGCGATTCACTGCCATCTGCTCTATCACATGAGTGCCGGCATGATGAACAAGCTGATTGTGGCGCATGTGAATGATGATCAAGCATCTCACCCTTCTTCACAAAAAATGCCATCAAAACCAGCAGCTGCTCAAGGAGAAAGCCATGCACATCACTAATCTTTTTGTAAAGTCAGTGCTCAGCAGTGCACTTACCCTAAGCAGTCTGAGTGTTTTTGCGGCAGCTTCTAGCGAGCATACGGGTCATAATGAACATCAGCATCATAGCGGACATCATACCATGCAAAACATGACTGATGACCACGCACAGCATACTGAAACAGTAGATGCTGCATCTTATCAACCACCACCAAAGTTATCACATCAACCGCATGCGCCGAGCACACCACAAAATTCAGTCAGTTCTGCCAGCGAACATGATCATCGTAAAGAACATGGTGCACAGATTTATAGCCAGATTATTCTGGACCAGAAATGGCAGCATAGTTCAGAGGGAAATGGGGCATTCAAGTCCAAGAACCAAGCCAGAATTGGCACGGATGAAAATAAAATCTTCCTCAAGCTAGAAGCCGACAAACATGAATCGCATCAGGCCGAATATGATGCCAAAGTGCTGTATAGCCGAAATATTTCCGATTTTTGGGATGTGCAGACCGGGGTGCGCTATCGACAGGAAAATTTAGCCGAGCCTGCTACACAACAGCAGAACGAGCGCTTCGATGCAGTATTTGGGCTACATGGCCTGGCCCCCTACTTTTTCGAAACGGATGCTCATGTCTATGTTGGTGAAGATGACTTTGTCGGATTAAAACTGGAAACAGAGCGTGACCTGTTATTGACGCAGAAACTGATTATGCAGTCCTTTGTCGAACTGGATGTCATCCTGAATGATCAGGCAGCGAATGCGAAAAAAACCGGCCTTAGTCATGCCACCTTGGGCCTGGAAACACGCTATGAACTGAGCAAAAAGCTCATGCCTTATCTGGAAGTGGGTTATGAATATAGTAAAGGCAACAAACAGACAGCCTGGCAGCAAAGCTCTGATTCTGAAAAAGGCTGGATCTATGGTGCAGGTCTAAGAATGATGTTCTAAATTTTTGATACAGAAAATTATGCAGCTACGGGATGTGAAACGCCATTCATGTCCCGTAGCGCTATGGCACTATACATTTGACTGAGAAAGATTTTTTAAGCCTATGAACTGTACATGCGATGCTTTTCTGCACTTTCCCACTCATTAAGAGACTTGTTATTTTGCGAAAAACTAGTCTTCATCGCCTTGATTTCCACTGTTACTTTTAGCAACCAAAGTGCCTAACATAATGATAAAGGTACTCACACCGCCAATTAACAGGCTCAGCAGCCCCATTTCCAGCATAAAATTACTATCACCAGTCTCAGGGGCACCCCATAGAAATTGAAGACGATCGCCAAAAATAAAATTGATCGCAAATACAATCAGAAATCCAATCAAGGTGGCAATCAGTAAAGTAACCACCAAGTTCTTCCACATTTTACATCCGACGAACAGGATGATCATGGCCAGTCCAACCATGGTGATGATGGATATAAGTAACACACTGTTCCAGTAATCCATGAGACTCACTCGTATTTGGTTTTAAATTAAAATTAAGAAATTCTTATAGTTAATTTTTCCAATTGAATTTTAATATAGGTGGATTTTTATACATGAGCAATGACGATAACTATCTTAAAGCTACAAATGTTAATTTACCCAAAGTTATAAAATACACTGACTTAGTAAAATCTTGCTGAGTACTGAACGATTCTGATTAACATAAAGTAACGTAAACACAACGTGTATTTATTGTTTAGCTTCGTTAAAGCTCAAATGCGACCGGTAAAGCTCAAGCAAACCAGGTTGAAATTCTTTAAAAAAAGAAGAATTGAGCCACTTTTATAAGAAAAATAAATAATAAATATAAAAAACTTGAATATTTTCTGATTTAGGCTATGCTGTCTTTAACTAGAAAAAAGCGTTGTTTAGTTAAGCTTCTTTAAGTGCCGCAGTATTATTTATAATCCTCAGTTTTTTCAGATCTTTATTTCAATTCTTGTTGTTTTTCCAAGTTATCCATAGTCATTTGCATGACTAAAATTATTAAAATTTAACAGGTTATATTATGTCTACTACAGTTACCGGTACAGTAAAATGGTTTAACGAAACTAAAGGTTTTGGTTTTATTCAACAAGAATCAGGTCCTGACGTTTTTGCACACTTTAAAGAAATCAGCAGTTCTGGTTTCAAAACTTTGTTTGAAGGTCAGCGCGTTTCTTTTAGCGTGGTTGATGGTCAAAAAGGTCCAAATGCGATCAATATCGTTGCGCTATAATTTAGCACAGCAATAAGAAAAAGCACCTTCAGGTGCTTTTTTTAGCTCTGAAGATTCATAATTTTGGTGAAAGGTTTTCTACTCCTCTATTTAGCTCATTAACAGTGAATTTTTAAGAATCATGTTCTGAATCATTGCTGTTGTAAGCGTTGCTCTATAAAGAAATAGAAATGAAAAACCCCTGGCATCCTGCCAGGGGTTTTCCGTATGCGTTCGCTTGGTATAACTCCTGTCGTACCTTACTTTCCTTGTATTTATGTATTGTTATTCTTGTGTGGAACGTCCTGTTCCTGTTAAAGCCATCATAGGAAATTTCCACTATTCAAAATAGCCGCAAAGTGCTGGAATTCATGTAAGCCAATGCTTACAAGAATAGACAGAGATAATAAATTTCAAATGCTTAGAAAATCGAGTATCTATAAAAAAAGGAAGCTCAAGCTTCCTTTTCTATGCCAATCCAGGCTTAGATCCCGTATTTAACACGATAATCTTCCATTTTTGCCAAAGCTTCTAGGTCGCCTTTCGCTTCCAGATAATCCATTAAATCTTTCATGGTAATTAAGGCATGTACAGGAATCTCAAGCTCTTGCTGTACTTCCTGAATCGCAGATAAATCACCCTGACCTTTTTCCTGACGATCAAGCGCCACGAGTACACCGGCAATTTGGGCACCGGCATTTTTCAGGATGGTGACGACTTCACGAATCGCTGTGCCTGCGGTAATTACGTCATCAATGATCCAGACTTTTTTACCTGCTACAGAAGCACCGACCAATACGCCACCCTCGCCATGGTCTTTGGCTTCCTTGCGGTTAAAACCCCATGGCACACTTACCCCATGATTTTGCGACAGAGCCACAGCAGTTGCTGCCACAAAAGGAATACCTTTATATGCAGGGCCAAAAATCACTTCAACATGGTCACATTCAGTTAGTTTTGCAGCATAGCCAGAAGCCAGCAGTGTCAAGGCTTCACCATCATTCAACAGACCCGCATTAAAAAAATAGGGACTCACACGTCCCGATTTTAAAGTAAACTCACCAAATTTAAGCACACCGCGTGATAATGCGAGTTCGATAAAAGCTTGCGGGTTAAACTGAGCTGGCGTTGACATGAGGTGCTCCTAAATCCATTAATTAAGGTAAGACTTGCGCATGATACCAAAGAGTAGCTATCCAGGTGATCAAAAAATTCTTCGCGTCGTTTCAATTAATGTCAACGGCTTACGCTCATCTGTCACCAAAGGTCTATTGGAATGGATGGAACAGTCGGATGCCGACGTGATTTGCATACAGGAAAGCCGGATCACGCATGCGCAGTGGACCGATAAATTCAAGCCTGAAGGCTGGTACACGCACCTGTTTCCTGCCGAACGTCCGGGTTATGCCGGTACGGCCATTTATAGCCGTCTGCCTTTTGTGTCTTTAACTGATGGCCTGGGTTTTGAACTGGCCGATTCACAAGGCCGTTTTATTGCCGCTGAATTTGACTTGGGTCTAGAACAAACCGTACAGATCTGTTCCCTGTACCTACCTTCCGGCTCATCAGGCGATGAAGCACAAGCGCGTAAAGATCACTTTCTGGAAGAATACGCAAAAATCCTGAAACAGTGGCGCGATGAAAATAAATCGGTAATTGTCTGCGGTGACTATAATATCGTGCATAAACGTATCGATATTAAAAACTGGTCGGGTAACCAGAAAGCCTCGGGCTGTTTACCGCACGAACGTGCCTGGCTAGATCATATCTACGATGAGCTTGGTTATGTCGATACTTTCCGTGAAGTCCGCGAAGAAGCCGAATTATACTCCTGGTGGTCAAACCGTGGACAGGCGCGTGCCAAGAATGTTGGTTGGCGGATTGATTATCATGCCTGCTCTCCGGACTGGAAAGAGCGTACCGTTAATGCCTGGGTCTATAAAGAACAATGGTTTAGCGACCATGCCCCCGTGATCATCGACTACAAACTATAATCTTCATTATTTAATTGAGTGAACATACGTTCACTCAATTAAGGCTTATCTCTTACATGACATGACGTATTTTTTGGGTTTATCTTAATGTAATAACATAGCATTATAGCGCTACGGCACAAGGACATGTCAGGACGACAACATAAGGACAGGACGCCGTAGGACGAAAATAAAACAGACTATAGATTTAGCTTGTTTTGCATGGATGTGACATTGGACGTTGGATTGAGACCCGCATGATCAGGATGATTAAATGCGGGTTTTCTATTTCTATTATTCCCAAATTTTTATTTTTCTTATTATTTAGATTGTTCTTTTTCTTGCTGCTCATATTAAAGCTGCTTGATGTCATTTTGATGACATGACTTTTCTGGTATTTAAAATTTTTTCTTTTTTTTCATTTGCTTTTGCATGGTTTGCTGCTGCCAATTTGGTTAAGCTAGTTCATGATTTAAATTTTTTAGATGGCAGCTATGTTAAAAATTTACGGAATTAAAAATTGTAGTTCGATGAAAAAAGCCTTTGATCTGCTGACGGAGCAAGGTCTGAGTTATGAATTTCATGACTATAAAAAACAGGGCATCGATGCTGAAACCATCAAAACCTGGCTGGATGCCTTGGGTCAGGACGTGCTTCTGAACAAGAAAGGCACTACCTGGCGTAAGCTCAGTGAAGAAGAGCAACAGACCGCCCTGTCGAGTGAAGATGCTTTAATTAATGCATTAACCACCCATACCAGTTTAATCAAACGTCCAATCTTGGCAACCTCTACAGGATTTATTGCCGGTTTTGATGAAACAGCTTATCGTGGCTTAGCCCGCTAATATCTTGTATTGAATAGGGTGTGTTGACACTTTTAGCTTAAAAAAATAGCGAAGTAGTAAAATCAAATCGCCAAACCCAATTTTACTATTCGCTATGCCTCGTACCATGCTGACAGATCAACACTGGCAAAAGTTGAAAGTTATTCTGCGTAA